>WRDC01000021.1 GCA_009783635.1 Methanimicrococcus sp.
AAAACATCATCCAGCGCGTCGCCCAAATCGTAGTATTGCTTCAAAACAGACCCACTGTCAATGATTTCACAGACAGGGGCTTTTACCCAGACATAGTTGGTATCATCAGTGTATTCGAAATATCCCGGTTTGGAAGAGCCGGCATAATCGCCGTCAATCAGCCTCAAGTAAGAGAAACTTCCGCTTTCAAGCACAACATACCTATCGTCGGCGCCGGACTGAGATAAGACCCCATCAATGGAAATTCTGCTGCCTCCTGCGGCAGTCGCACCTACCGTGCCGCCCGTCACATTGTTATAGACAGTGACGATTGAATCCCGGGCATGCACACCTTCAACGCCGCCCGTCACGTCGTTGTAAACAGTAACGGTTGAACCGAGAACGGCAGACACTCCTGTTCCGATTCCGGTTACGTCGGCCGTCGCATCATTATAGACGGTGACGGTTGAATTCCATGAATACACACCGCTGTAGCCCGCTGCGTTACTGACTTCGACAGTTGAATTCATGGCTCGCACACCTGCAAAAGAAGGCGCAGTGCTGATAACATTAAATTCGCCGTTGCCTGCCGACAATGCCACGCCGCCATCCATAACATCCAGCGCATTCGTTGTCGAAGATGTCACGTTCAGGTTAAAATCACCGATATCAAAAGTGATGGACTTGTCGGTAATTTCGATGCCTTGGTTATAATCGATAGAGACCAGAAGCTTGATGGTTTGACCATCCAAAACATCATCTAGAGCGTCGGTCAAATCGTTGTATTGCTTCAAAACGGATACAGTATCAACGTCAACGATTTCACAGATGGCCCGCAGCCAGATGGAGTTGTAACCATCGGTATATTCGATATAGCCCGATTTGGAAGAGCCGGCATAATCTCCATCGTTTTTCACTTTGTACGGTCCACCAAGAGAGAGATATGCGGTGCCGTCATCCACGTTGACGGTACCGTTAATCGTGACCTCTCCACCGCCCGAGACACTCGCGCCGATGTCGTATACGGTCACATCGCCGTCCACGAAGACCTGACCGGCATATAACACCACACCTATGCCTTTACCCGTCAAGTTGCCGAGAACGTAGAGAGTTGCGGTGTTCACATTCACGACGTCAGAGCTGATGTTTTCAGAGTATACGTTGGTCACTGTGGCTTCAGCTCCGTATTTTATGAGCACGCTGGACCAACCGCCGGAGCCGAAGATATTGAATTCGCCGCTGAGATTGTGGACCAAAGAGAGATTACCGCCGCTTGTACCGTCAACCACCAGAACGGTCTCGTTGCCTCTGACGTTCAGGATAAAGACGTCCACATCAAAGGTGATGTTCTGAGTGATGTCCGGAAGGCCGGTGACTGCATCATAATCGATGTCGGCCAGAAGTTTGATGGTATCTTCATCTTGGATGACCGCCATCGCGGCTTCGAAGTCTTGCCAAGTGGAAACTTCGTGAACAGTCGCCGCGCCTGCCGGCGCCGCGAACCCCAATAAAAGTGTTATTGCCAGCATCGCCGCTATGATAAGCGGTATCCTTTTCTTTAAATTTGTTCGGCTCATTGCATTTGATGTCATGCTTATAATCATTCCGTAACCCTGTCACTGCTTCTTTGTCTCTCCGGTCATCCGTTTTTCCATTTTCAAAAAACCGTTTTTATGTCTGCTTTTAAAATAATCCGGACTCTGCGATAGGTTATTACAACATTATTATATAAGACGATTGTGATGAAAATAATTGTCAGATAAAAAGTTCATTTTCAAAAAATCATTTAAAATAAATGTAACAAAATGAGAATAATAAAATGAGTGAAATAAATCCGAAAAAATCAAAAGAAGAAGAGACGCTTGATGGAAAGGATTTATTTTCAAGCGCCGCAGATTTACATTTTTACGTTCTTACGTTCAATACCGGAGCCGTCTTTTTCGCGGCCTTCCAAAAAAAAAATCATTTAAATGAAAGCCGGACGGGCCGGAATCATTTAAATGATTGTCGCCGGCACGCATTCCTGTCGGGAACCCGTGCCGGATTTCTTTGATTTGCCGGATTTTTTTATTTGAGAGCGAAGTCCTGACTTTCGGATTATTTTCCGAATCATTTCTGTATCTTCTTCCGGTTCATGTAGAACCACACGGCTGCAACCAACACCAACAGCGACAGAATAATCCAAAGCCATGTCCAGGACTTGCCGGCGTTTTGCTTATCATCGTCTTTAAGGTCGTCGTCCGCCTCTGTATCCTGTTCATTGTTGTTGTTATTGTTGTTGTTATTGTTATTGTTGTTGTCAGTGACCTGCCGGCCGCCATCCTGACCGCTCGGGTCTCGGATTGACGCTTGTCCGAATCCGTTTCCGTTGTTGTTGCCACTGCCTCCCGCTTTCACGAAAACCAAGCTGCAATCCTCGATATCGCTGTATTTGAAATAGCCCTTCTCGATGGATTTGTAATCTCCGGGCGCGTTCTGTTCACCGCCGACGATGATATAAACGCCGTCAGAAATGATGGAGCCGTCCACGTAAACGGTGCCGCCGCTGGCCTCTACACCAATGACTTCCCGAGAAATACCGGGCGACCGTAACATGGGTCTTTCATCAACAACACCTTCACTCCGAACATTGCCGAACACTTTGACGGTTGCGTCACCAACGGCGAGCACGCCGACGCCGTTAGAACCACCAATCGCAACAGTGCTCGCCTCAGCAATGCTCGCAGCAACGGGCACAGCCTCCATGGGACGGGACGCAAACTTGTACTCAACTTCGTCCACCTCGACATACGCCCCACTTTCAGCATACACGCCGTAACCATAACCGCAGGCGTTGATGACCTTGAACATTCCGTTACCTTCCAGCTGCACACTGCCACCGGTTTCCCCGTTAACTTCCAGCGCAGCGCCGGCTTGAGTTAAGTCCCACGGATTCACAATCAGGTCATAGTCTTTGAGATCAAAGGTGATGTTCCGGCCGATATAGATACCGCGCTTATAATCTATATCTTGCAACAGCTGAATGGTTTCACCATCTTCCACGTCATCCAGCGCGTCGGCCAAATCGTTGTAATATTCGTCCGTTTCCACGATTTTGCAGATAGCCTTCAGCCAAACGTTGCCGATACCCGCCGTATATTGGATATAGCCCGGTTTGGAAGAGCCGGCATAATCACCATCGTCTTTCGACAGAACAGTCCCACCATCAATGATATATGAGCCAGACGCATTGAGGTTGCCTTCAACAGTGACATTACCACCAGCGGCTAACTCTATACCGTTGTTAGACCCCCACAAACTGCCGAGAACGGTGAGATTACTGTCGTTCACATACACGACTGTGGTATTGCTGCCGTAGGCGTATGCGTTGGTCACTGTGGCTTCAGAGCCGACGCTCACACGCACGCTGTAAGAATCTGAGCCGTAGCTGATGATATTCAATTCACCGCCAAGAGTGTCGTTCAAAATGAGCTTCCCGCCGTGAGCAACGACCAACACGCCTGCACCTGTGCCTGCGATATCACTGTCGATTTGTAGAATATATTCGCCAACGTCAAAAGTGATGGTTATTCCATTAATAGCGATATTATCCGTGCCCATATAGTAATAAATATCATCCAGCAACTTGATTGTATCGCCGTCTGCAATGACAGCCCACGCACCTGCGAATTCGTCCCATGTGGAAACTTCATAGACCATCGGGCTTGGCGCCACCGCCGGCGCCGCAAAACCTAATAAAAGTGTCACTGTCAGGACAGCCGCTATGACAAGCGGTATCCTTTTCTTTAAATTCATTTGATTCATTGTTGGTACTTTACTTTTGTTCATTCCTATAACCCCAAAATTTGTTTGTTTTTTTGTTTGCCGGTCATTCGTTTTTTTATTACCAAAAAGCCGTTTTACAGACGTTTTTATGGCCGCTTTCATGGTCGTTTTTAAAGTAATTTAGTTTATCCAATCTGACTACTATGACATTATTATATAAGACGATTTTGATTAAAATAATTGCAAAAGAAAAGATTCATTTTCAAAAAATCATTTAAAAACAAATGTAACAAAATGGGAAGAATAAAAACTCAAAAGAAAACGAAACGCTTTATGAAAAGAATTTATTTCTAAGCGCGGCGGACTTACGTTTAATACCGGAGCCGTCTTTTTCACGGTCATCCAAAAAAAAATCATTTAAATGAAAGCCGGACGGGCCGGAATCATTTAAATGATTGTCGCCGGCACGCGTTCCTGTCGGGAACCCGTGCCGGATTTCTTTGATTCGTCTGATTTTTTATTTGAGAGTGAAGTCCTCACTTCCGGATTATTTTCCGAATCATTTCTGTATCTTTTTCCGGTTCATGTAGAGCCACACGGCCGCAACCAACGCCAACAGCAAAAGAATAATCCAAAGCCATGTCCATGACTTGCCGGCGTTTTGCGTATCATCGTCTTCAGGGTTGTTGTCTGTCTCTGTGTCCTGTCCGTTGTTGTTGTTGTTGTTATTGTTGTTGCTGTCAGTGACCTGCCGGCCGGCATCCTGACTGCTCTGGTCTCGGATTGACGCATTGCCGAAGCCGTTGCCGTTGCCGTTGCCGCCGCCTCCTGCGGAATCTTTCACATAAACAAAGCTGTAACCATCACTATATTCGAAATAGCCCGGAATAAGAGAGGGTGTTCTGTAATCTCCGGACGCTTTCTGTTCCTCACCGACGCTGATATAAACGCCATCAGGTAGGATGGTAATGGTGCCTTCAACCACAACGAAGCCACCGTCATCAGCCTCTACGCCAACGCCGTCACTATAAACATGGCCATTCACCCAGACGCGTGTGTCGTCACCAACAGCGCGCACACCGGCACCATCAAAAGGAATATTATCAACAGGACCGGGACCGGGGCTCCTCACCCCAACACTGATCTCCTCAACAGCGGGCACAGAATCGATAAAAAAATTCCCACCCTCGCACTCAACTTCGTTCACCGTGACATTCGCCCCATTATAAGCATACACTCCGTAACCGGAACCGTAGGCGTTGATGACCTTGAATATTCCTTTACCTTCCAGAATCACACTGCTGCCAACTTCCCCGCCAACTTCCAGCGCAGCGCCGCTTGGAGTCTCCCACGGACCCCGACATGTTACAGTCAGGTTATAGATGTCGAGATCAAAGATGATGTTCCGGTCGATATGGATACCGCGCTTATAATCTATATCTTTCAACAGCTGGATGGTTTCACCATCTTCCGCTTCATCCAGCGCGTCGGCCAAATCATTGTAATATTCACCCGTTTCCATGATTTTACAGATAGCCCTCAGCCAAACGTAGTTGCCGGTACCATGCGTATATTCGATATAGCCCGGTTCGGAAGAGCCGACATAATAGCCATCACCTTTCGACAAAGGCGTCCAATCGTCATTGATATATATGCTATGCTCGCCGGCGTTGAAGTTGCCTTCAACATAGACCTTACTGCTGTCTGATACCTCTATACCTTTGTCAGTCCCATCCAAACTGCCGAGAACGTAGAGAGTACTGCTGTTGTACAAGCGCGCGACTGTGGTACTGCCGCTGTAGGCGTATGCGTTGGTCACCGTGGCTACAGCTCCGTCCGCGAGATACACACTGGTAGAACAGGAGCCACCCGCCATGACATTGAGTTCACCGCCGGGAACGTATGTCAAAGAGAGCTTCCCGCCATTAACAACCTCCAACGCGCTTTCACTTATGGCATAAGTTGTGATCCATAGAGTATATTCGTCGACGTCAAAGGTGATGTCCATTCCCGAAATAGAGAGATTTGAATAGGAAATATCATCCAGCAACTTGATTGTGTCGCCGTCTGTGATGTTAGCCCAAGCGTCACCAAAGTCATCATATTGATCATACACGCTGCCGCCTCTGATAATTTCACAGACGGGGTCAGCGGGTGCCGGCGCCACAGCCGGCGCCGCAAAACCTAATAAAAGTGTCACTGTCAGGACAGCCGCTATGACAAACGGTATTCTCTTCTTTAAATTCATTTGATTCATTGTCGGTACTTTACTTTTGTTCATTCCTATAACCCCATCATTTGTTTGTTTTTTTGTTTGCCGGTCATTCGTTTTTTCATTATCAAAAAGCCGTTTTATAGATGTTTTTATGGCCGCTCTTATGGCCGTTTTTAAAGTAATTCAAATTATTCAATTATTACTACGACATTATTATATAAGACGATTGTGACAAAAAATAATGGCAAAAGAAAAGATTCATTTTCAAAAAATCATTTAAAAAAAATGTAACAAAATGGGAAGAATAAAACAAATAAAACAACTCAAAAGAAAACGAAACGCTTTATGAAAAGGATTTATTTTCAAGTGCCGCGGACTTACATTCTTACATTCTTACGTTCTTACGTTCTTACGTTCAATTGACTGAGTCGTCTTTTTCACGGCCCGCCAAAAAAAAATCATTTAAATGAAAGCCGGGCGGGCCGGAATCATTTAAATGATTGTCGCCGGCACACGTTCCTGTCGGGAACCCGTGCCGGATTTCTTTGATTCGTCAGATTTTTTTATTTTATTTGAGAGCGAAGTCCTTACTTCCGGATTATTTTCCGAATCATTTCTGTATCTTCTTCCGGTTCATGTAGAGCCACACGGCCGCAACCAACGCCAACAGCAACAGAAGAATCCAAAGCCATGTCCATGACTTGCCGGCGTTTTGCGTATCATCGTCTTCAGGGTTGTTGTCTGTCTCTGTGTCTTGTCCGTTGTTGTTGTTATTATTATTGTTATTGTTGTTGTTATTGTTATTGTTATTGTTATTGTTATTGTTGTTGCTGTCAGCGACCTGCCGGCCGGCATCCTGATCGCTCGGGTCTCGAATTGACGCTTGTCCGAATCCGCTGCCGCGGCTGCCGTTGCCGCCTTCCATTTTCACCCAAACAAAGCAGTCGTCCTCCATGTATTCAAGATAGCCCGATTTGGAGGAAGGAACATGATTGTCACCGATATCATAAGATGAACCGTTGATAAGGAGATATGCATTATCCCCGTCGCCAACGACGCCGTCAACCGTGACTGTTCCCCCATTGGAAACTATTATGCCGCAGTTAGTGAAGTTTCCGCTCCATCCGGTCACGTTGCCTTTCACCACGACATTGCTGTTGGAGACATTCACACCAACCCAACCGGCCGTCACGTTGCCGGAAACGACGAGAGAACCGCCGCCTTCGACTTTAGCAGCAATGCAGTTGCTATCACTGTTTTTATGGATTACGTTGCTCACCTCAGCTATGCCGCCGCTGAATACCCACACGCTGGTAGTACAGCCGCCGGTGCCGATGGCATTGAATTCGCCGGTGCCGTTCAATGTGAAACTGCCGTTGCTAACATCTAGAACAGTAACGTTACTGGTGACGTTTATAACAAAACTGCCAACGTCAAAGGTGATGTTCATATCTGAAATATGGATGGTACCGGTTGTGTCGCGGTTAATATCATTCTGAAACACGACGGTATCACCGTCTGAAAGGTTACCCAGAGCGTTGCTGAAGGATGTATTATCAAAAACGTAATGTTCAGTCGGGCTTGCCGCCGCAAAACCTAATAAAAGTGTTACTGTCAGGACAGCCGCTATGACAAGCGGTATCCTTTTCTTTAAATTCATTTGATCCATTGTTGGTACTTTACTTTTGTTCATTCCTATAAACCCCAAAATTTGTTTGTTTTTTTGTTTGCCGATTATTCGTTTTTTCATTATCAAAAGACCGTTTTACAGATGTTTTTATGGCCGCTCTTATAGCTGTTTTTAAAGTAATTCAGATGAGCCGATTTAATTATTATGATATTATGCTATATAAGATAATGTGAAAAAACAATTGCTAAAGAAGTTTTATTCTCAAAAAAACATTTAAAATAAATATAACAAAATGAGAAAAATAAAATTAACTCAAAAGAAAACGAAACGCTTTATGAGAATGAGAAGGATGTATTTCTAAGCGCGGCGGACATATGTTCAATAACCTGCGCCTTCTTTTTCACGGCCATCCAAAAAAAAAATCATTTAAATGAAAGCCGGACAGGCCGGACTCATTTAAATGATTGTCACCGGCACGCGTTCCTGTCGGGAGCTCGTGCCGGATTTCTTTGATTCGTCGGATTTCTTTGATTCGCCGGATTTTTTTTATTTTATTTGAGAGCGAAGTCCTTACTTCCGGATTATTTTCCAAGCATCGCCTGTATCTTATTCCGGTTCATGTAGAGCCACACGGCCACAACCAACAGCAAGAGCAACAGAAGCATCCAAAGCCATGCCTTGGACTTGCCGGCGTTTTGATTATCATCGTCTTTAAGGTCGTCGTCCGCCTCTGTGTCCTGTCCATTGTTGTTGTTATTGTTATTGTTATTGTTATTGTTGTTGCTGTCAGTGACCTGCCGGCCGGCATCCTGACCGCTCGGGTCCCGGATTGACGCTTGTCCGAAGCCGTTTCCGTTGTTGTTGCCGCTGCCTCCTGCGGAATCTTTCACATAAACCCAGCTGTAGCCATCGCTATATTCAAAATAGCCCGGCATAGAAGATGGTGTTATGTAATCTCCGGACGCTTTCGGGTCACCGCCGACGCTGATATAAACGCCGTCAGGCAGGATGGTGATGGTGCCTTCAACCAGAACGAAACCACCGTCATCGGCCTCTACGCCAACGTCTTCACTCAAAACATTGCCGAGCACCCAGACGGTTGTTCTTTCACCAACGGCGCGCACGCCGGCGCCGTCAAAACCAATATCAACAGGAGGGCTCAACCTCGGACCTATTTCCTCAGCAACGGGCACAATAATAAAACTGTTCCCAATCTCGCACTCAACATCGTTCACCATAACAAAAGCCCCACTGTCAGCATACACGCCGTAACCAAAACTGCAGGTGTTGGCGACCTTGAACATTCCGTTACCTTCCAGCTGCACCTTGCCGCCAACTGCCCCGTTAACTTCCAGCGCAGCGCCGGCTTGAGTTAAGTCCCACGGATACGAGCATGTCACAGTCAGGTCATAGCCGTTGAGATCAAAGGTGATGTCACGGTCAATATAGATACCGCGCTTATAATCTATATCTTGCAACAGCTGAATGGTGTCACCATCTGCCGCGTCAAACAGCGCGTCGGCCAAATCGTTGTAATATTCACCCGTGTTCGTGATTGTGCAGA
Organism: Methanimicrococcus sp.; assembly: GCA_009783635.1. Taxonomy (GTDB): domain Archaea; phylum Halobacteriota; class Methanosarcinia; order Methanosarcinales; family Methanosarcinaceae; genus Methanimicrococcus. The sequence continues at coordinate 9,154 of WRDC01000021.1, forward strand.
TAGCCTTCAGCCAAACGTTGTTGCCGTAACCCGCCGTATATTGGATATAGCCCGGTTTGGAAGAGCCGGCATAATCGCCATCGTCTTTCGACAGAACCTCCCCATAATCAATGATATATGAGCCAGATAAGCCAGACGCATTGAAGTTGCCTTCAACAGTGACATTACCACCGATGGCTACCTCTATACCTTTGTCAGCCCCCTGCAAACTGCCGCGAACGGTGAGAGTACTGGCGTTGTTCACGTACACGATTTTGGTATTAGCGCTGCTGTGGGCGTATACGTTGGTCACTGTGGCTTCAGCTCCGCTCGAGAGATGCACGCTGGTAGAACAGCCGCCGGTGCCGATGACATTGAATTCGCCGCCGAGAGTGTCGTTCAAAGAGAGCGTCCCGCCGTTAATAACTTCCAACACTCTGGAATTTACGATCCCACTTTCGATTTCTAGAATATATTCGCCGACATCAAGGGTGATGTTCTTTCCGGAAAGAGAGAGATTAGACGTGCCCATGTCGTAATAAATATCATTCAGCAACTTGATTGTGTCGCCGTTTGTGATGTTATTCCAAGCGTCACCAAAGTTATCATATTGATCGTACATACTGCCGCCTCTGATAATTTCACAGACGGGGTCTGCGCTTGCCGGCACCGCAAAACCTAATAAAAGTGTCACTGTCAGGACAGCCGCGATGACAAGCGGTATCCTCTTCTTTAAATTCATTTGATTTATTGTCGGTACTTTACTTTTGTTCATTCCTATAACCCCATAATTTGTTTGTTCTTTTGTTTGCCGGTCATTCGTTTTTCATTATCAAAAAGCCGTTTTATAGATGTTTTTATGGCCGCTTTTATAGCCGTTTTTAAAGTAATTCAATTCCTCCAATTAGACTACTATGACATTGCTATATAAGACGATTGTGATTAAAAATGATTATCAGAAGACATATTTATTCCCGAAAAAACATTTAAAATAAATGTAACAAAATGGGGGGAATAAAATTAACTCAAAAAACAAAAAAAACAAAAACGCTTTTTTAAAAATGATTCATTTCAAAGGGCCGCGAATAACGGTTAAATTATCGGATTCGTCGTTTTCACCGTTCTCACAACCGCGGCAAGAATTGTCGTTTGAAGACGGACAGCCCGACGAATAGGAACAGCCCGACGAATAGGAACAGCTGTCACAACCGCTCTTTCCGGCCAAAAAAAGCTTGAGTTTCCAAATGAAAATGATGAGCGCCGCCAAAAGCAGACCGTAAACGAGGAGCGGCGGGAAGAGGGATATCATATCTGCCATAATCAATCCTCCGGTCTTTTTTTATTTAAATTTTTTCTACGCGCGGCTTCTCTTTTTGGAAGGAAGTCTAAAACTGTCTCGGCTTACAAATAAAGCAGCAAGAGGAGACCGAGACGGTAAACCAAGAAGGCCGCGGCGTATGCTGCGGCTGTCTGATAAGCGGCGGCGGCCAACGCCCATTTCCAGCTGCCCAATTCACGGCGGATGGCGGAAAAGGCGGCCACGCAGGGAAGGTACAGCAGCGTAAAGACGGTGAACGCGTAAGCGGCCGGAAGGGTGAAGAGGGCTTCAAATTCAGCTTCCGTGAAAAGGATGTTAATCGTTGAAACCATCGCTTCTTTGGTGATAAAGCCGGTCAGAAGGGTGACGGCGGCGCGCCAGTCGCCAAAACCGAGCGGCGCAAAAAACGGCGCAATGACGGTTCCGAAAAGGCCGAGAATGCTTTGGGACGTGTCGTCAACGGCCGTCAGCGAGAAGTCATAGCCTTGGACGAACCAAATAACAATGGACATCACAAAAATGATGGTGCCGGCTCTGATGATAAAACCGCGCGTCTTTTCCCAAACGTGGCGGAGATAAGTGTACAAGTCGGGGAAACGGTAAGGAGGAAGCTCCATGATAAACGGGCACTGCGGTCCTTGAAAAACCGTTTTCTTCAAAAGCCACGCCGAAACGACCGCGGCAATAATGCCTAAAACATACAGCGACAGCATAATCAGACCCTGATGCGCCGCGAAAAACGTACCGATAAACAAAACATAAATCGGAAGGCGGGCGCCGCAAGACATGAACGGCGTAATAAATATCGTCACTTTGCGGTCCGCTTCATTATCGACCGCGCGGGCAGCCATAACGGCGGGAACGCTGCACCCGAATCCGAGAAGCATCGGAATGAAACTCTTTCCGGAGAGGCCGAACTTATAAAAAATGCGGTCCATTAAAAAAGCCGCGCGGGCCATGTAACCCGTATCCTCAAGAAGCGTCAGAAAGGTGAACAAAAGGACAAGCTGGGGAATGAAAACCAAAATGCCGCCAACGCCCGCGATAACGCCGTGAACGACAAGGCCGGTCATCCACGCCGAAGCCCCGGCGGACGCGAACCGGCTTTCGATAAAGCCGGCCAAAAGCCCGTTGAAGCCGGCGTCGATCAAACCGGAAAAAAATGAGCCGGCGGCGCCGAAAGAGATTTGGAAAACGGCAAGCATCAGAACCAAAAAAATCGGAAGACCCAGCCACTTGTTTGTCAGAACGGCATCTATTTTCTTCGTCCGCTCCTGCTGAACGCTTCGTTCCCCTTCGTGAACGGAAGCGGAAATGATTTTCTCGATCCGCTCGTAAATCTCGGCGGAATGCGCGTCATAGTCGATCGTCTCCGCTTTCTTTAAAAGAGCCGGATCGAATTTCTTCTTTTCAACGCCTTCGCCGCGGTCTTCCTCCGTCTCCTCGGTCCGGCGGGAGGTGTAAACATCCCCCCCGTCATCGAAACATTCGCGGCCGCGGTTGAGGATTTCGCCGGCTTTTGAAATCAGCCGCTCAACACCGCCTTCGGCGGCCTTGGAAGAGCGGTAGCCCGCCAATTTTGCCGCCTTGGCCGACAAGCTTTTGCCTTCCAAAGCGGAAATCGGAATGACCGGAATGCCGAGCATGCCGGCCATCTTCTCAAAATCGATTTCCGTATTGTTCTGCTCCACCTCATCCATCATATTCAAAGCCGCAATCATCGGGCATCCCAATTTTTTAAGCTGGAAAGTCAGATACAAATTCCGTTCCAAATTCGTCCCGTCAATGATATTGATGATCAGGTCGGGGTTTTCGTCAACAATAAAGTTGCGCGCAATGATTTCCTCTTCAGAGTACGGTGTCAGAGAATAGATGCCGGGCAAATCAACGACATGAACAGTGACTTTCGCGCCCGCTGCATTGGGACTTTCCATCGCGTAAGAGCCGACCTTCTTCTCAATCGTCACGCCCGGCCAGTTGCCGACCCTCTGGTTCGATTTGGTCAGGCGGTTAAAAAGCGTCGTTTTGCCGCTGTTCGGGTTGCCGGCAAGGGCGACCGTGTATTTCGCCTGTTCCGTCATGACTCGGACGCCCCTTCGGATTCGCTGACGTCTTCGATGAAAATGTCGGAGGCTTCGCTTTTTCGGAGAGCGAGATTGTACCGCCGGATTTTAAGCTCGAGCGGGTCGCCCAACGGCGCCGCTTTGACCACTTCAATGATTGTCCCGGGGGTCACGCCCATGCACAGCAAACGGTTTTTCAAAATGTTCGTCCCGCCGATGTTCACCACTTTACAGGTACGGCCGGGTTTAACTTCATTAAGGGTTTTTGTCATGAATCAAATCACTTGTTTTTTTGAATGAAATAAGAATCAACGCGCTGCGGGAATAAACGAAACGGAGCGCCTCTGTCGCCAAAACCACACGATGCCGCGCTTATTTTTCCGCCGCTTTTCCGCCACAGCGCAGGCGGATGTAAAGAGTTGGGCGGATTGAATCGTTTTTGAATGATGAAAGGAGATAAAAAAATCGAAAGATAGATTTTTTCACATCGTTTTAGCCGCGAAAACAAACAAAACGCCAAAAGCCGAATGAGCCGTAAAGGAAGTTCATAGCGGCCGGCTTATTTGACGGGACATAAAGGTTTTTGTTCGTTCAAAATATTTCGTCAGGACGAAAACAATCCGTAATCAAATTCCTAAGTATATAAACCTGACGGCATTGGCCAAATAAAAACAGACGAACAGCGTCAAAAGGCACCCAAAGATATCTCGGCCGAGAATTCTCACTCAATTCATTTAAAATCAATAAAATCATTACATTCAACTATGGACTTAGAAGGCCGCGCAAAAAAGCTCATCATAAAAAATGACAGCGAAGCCGCCCGAAAACTTGCGGACGGGATGAAAGAATACAAAGAATTATCCGATGCGGAAGCTTTCGCCTTGGCCGGCGCGGTACTGGAAGAAACGAAAGCCGCTCTGTCTCTGAAAGGCGACATTTTCAATTACGGCAAATCCGGCATCGGCATGGGCCGGTTCGGGGTCGGTTCGCGCGGCGCGGGTGATTTTTACGTCCATGAAAAAATCGGCAAAGTCATCGGCAAAACATCCGCCGTTTTGGACGCGTCGAACTTAGACGATTCCGGCGTCATCGGGACCGGCGGCGAAAACAATGAATTATTGGTACTGACGGTTGACGGTATGCACTCCCGTCTCAGCGCGTTTCCTTTTCTGGCCGGATTCCACGTCGCAAAAGCGGCCCTGCGCGACATATACGTCATGGGCGCAAAGCCCGCCGCCATGCTCTCCGACATCCACGTTGCCGACGACGGCGACGTTTCCGTGATTTTTGACCACATCGCGGGCATTACCGCCGTTTCCGAATTGACCGGCATTCCCCTGATTACCGGAAGCACGCTTCGCATTGGCGGCGACATGGTCATCGGCGAGCGCATGACCGGCTGTGTCGGCGCGGTCGGAACCGTTTGCTCCGACGGCTTGACCGCGCGCGGCAACGCAACCCCCGGCGACCTGATTTTAATGACGGAAGGCGCAGGCGGCGGGACGGTGACTGCGGCCGCCGTTTATTCCGGCTACGCCAAAGCCGAAGAAGTCGTTGAAAAAACATTAAACGTTGATTTCTTAACAGCCTGCCGGGCCCTCATAGACAGCCCCGGCCGGCTTCATACAAAAATCCATGTCATGACCGACGTCACAAACGGCGGCGTCCGCGGCGACGCTTTTGAAATTTCAAAAGAAGCCGGCGTCCGTCTTGTTTTTGACGACGACGCTTTGGCCCTTTGTGTTGAACCGGCCGCAGGAGAAATGTTTAAAGCGCTCGGCATTGATTTTCGCGGCGTCTCCATTGATTCGCTTCTTGTCATCTGTCCGGAAGAAACCGCCGCCCGCGTGATTCAAACCGTCGGAGCCGCCGGCGTTAAAATGTATGTCGTCGGGCGGGTCGAAGAGAAATCGCCGGACAAATACGGCGCCGCGTTAATCACCCGCGGCGAAGAAAAAGAATTCAAACCGATGTTTCGGGAAGCCGCGTATACGCCTTTGAAGAAAGTGATCGGCGAAAAGGAGCCCGCGGATTTCGAGTCCATGAAAAAGAAAATTGACGCGTCCGTCGCTATGGCAATTGAGAAAAGAGAGCGAATCGTCAAAAAAATAAAAGAGCGAAGCGGATCGTCAAAAGAATAAAGACAGAAGCGGATAAATCATCCGTATTTCTTCAAAATGACCTCAAGCGCCTCAAAACTGTCGGCGTATTCACTTAAAGATTCCTGAATCATCAGATTCACGCGTTCCCCCTGTGCTTGAATCCGAAAATCCGTCCGAAAGCCGATGACGGGCATTCCTTTTGCGTAAGCGTATCCGGTTTCCCAAGCGGTGCCCGAATCGATATCCGCCCCTTCCAAAACAGCGACAACGATATCGCTTATTTTCAAACCGTTCAGACACTGATTAAAAAGAGACGACAGATTGCGGTCATCGCCTTGGTCCTTATTCTCTTCGGCATCTTCCTGCGGCAAAAAAACGGAAAAACCCGCTCCCAATAACATATGCTGAAGTTTTTTATTGAATTCGCGCTCGGCCTGTGAAAACAGGGCGCCTGCAATGTAAACTGTAACCATTTTGAAAACTCCGGTAATGAATAAAGCCGCGGGAGTATAAAAAAGATGCCGATACCGCCAAAACCGCGCGGTCATTCGGCGGCCGGTTCCTTCTCACGTTTCTTTTTCTCAAAATTCCGGTCATACAAAAGCGCCGCGTTCAAAACGACCAAAACGGACCCGGCGTTATGCACCAAAGCCCCTGTCACCGGCGTCAGATATCCGGCAACCGAGAGACAAATCGCAATGACGTTGATCGTCATGGAAAGAGTGATATTGAACTGAATGGTCCGGATGGTCGCGTTGGACAAGCGTTTCAAATACGGGATTTTTTCAATGCCGTCACCCATCAGAGCAATGTCCGACGCTTCAATGGCAATATCGCTTCCCATAGAGCCCATGGCAAC
>WRDC01000022.1 GCA_009783635.1 Methanimicrococcus sp.
CATTAATTTGCGGCTCATCTGAAAAGAAAAGTAAAGACTTTTGTATCACGTCTTTCAAGTCATTGCTGCCGATTTTAACAGGTAAAGCCAAATTATCGTCGTGAGAAGTGAGACGGATTTCAGTAAATGAATTTTTTGCGTCAGTTGCAATTAAAACGGGAACCAATACAACATTGTGGCTTGTCTTATGAAAATTTTTCAAATCCAAAGCATAATCCCAGACCTGCTCGACATCTTGATTGTAAAAATGACTGGCGCCAACCTTAAACTCAATGACAAATACGACGTTTTTAATGATAACAAGTGTATCCACTCGTCTCCCCATTCGTGGAATTGAAAACTCAAAGAAAATTTCACCGTCAAAATCCTGCAAAGCATTTTTCAATATTGGTATTTGAGACTCCCACGATTTTTTTTGTGAAAAAAGTAAGTCGAATTCGTTGGAGCAAGTGATTGAACCGATTATTTCATTCGTGTTTCTTCGTAAAAAATCACTTATTGTATTTCGGTAGTAGTAATTCATTCAATCAACTTCTTCAAAAAAAAGAAGTAATGGAAAACCCCATTACTTCAAATTCTCTTTCGCCCATTCATATCCGGCTTTTAAAACCTTCAGATTCAACTCAATCAATTTGGGCCTGTCTGAAAATGACTCTGCAATTGCTTTTTCAAATTCTTTTTCCGTCAATTCCGTTTTACCGAGCGCCAAAATAACGCCGAGCATGACCGTATTCGCGGCTTTTGCCGACCCGCCTTTCAAAGCGATGTCAACAGCCGGAACACAAAGCGTTTTTACACCCGCGGGCGGCGTGTAATTTTCAATGGATGAATCATAAATCAAGTAACTGCCCGGCTTCACATCTTTACCGAACTTTTCAAGCGAGGGGCGGTTGAGCGCCACCAAAATGCCGGGGTTGTAAACAACGGGCGAGCCGATCGGATTCGCGGACAGGACAACGGAACAATTGGATGTGCCGCCGCGCTGTTCGGGGCCGTAAGACGGATACCATGAGACATTTTTGCCGCCGAAGATGCCGGCCTGAGCCAAAATGATGCCCATTGACAAAACGCCTTGGCCGCCGAAACCGGCGATTTTGACCAAACAGTCCTTAAAGTCCGGGTCGGGTTTCGCGTATTCAATGCCTGAGCTGACATTGAAAATTTCATCCAGCTTGGCTTTGGAGAAATCGCTGTCCGGCCGGATGAGCGGGCTGACTTCAGCTGTCCGGTCCCTGAAATTGCCGAGCGGAAATTCCTTTTCCATCTGGTCGTTGATGAAATTGATCGATTCTTTGGAATCCTGTCTCAAATTGTTCGGGCAGCCGGACAAAATTTCAACGAAAGCGTATCCCTTGCCGTCGCGCTGAACTTCAAGCGCTTTTCGGATGGTTGCTTTCGCCTTTCGAATGTGCTTGATGTCGGAAACCGATACGCGCTCAATAAAAACGGGCGCCGTCAGGTTGTTCAAAATCTCACACATATGCAGCGGATAGCCGGCACAGTCCGGGTCGCGGCCATCCTGACAAGTGACAGTGACTTCACCGATCAGCGTCGTCGGCGCCATCTGGCCGCCGGTCATGCCGTAAACGGTGTTGTTGACGAAAAAGACGCACATCTTTTCGCCGCGGTTGGCGGCTTGCATCGTTTCGTTGAGGCCGATAGACGCCAAATCGCCGTCGCCCTGATAAGACATAACGACAGCGTCATCTCGCGCGCGGGAAATGCCCGTTCCGACCGCAGGCGCGCGGCCGTGAGCGGTTTGGACGTTGCCGAAATCAAAGTAGTAGTAAGCAAAAACGGCGCAACCGACAGGACTGATCAAAACGCAGCGGTCCTGAATCCCGAGGTCGTCAATAGCTTCACCGATTAATTTGTGAATGACGCCGTGGCCGCAGCCCGGGCAGTAGTGCGTTGCGGTTGGCGCCGCGCCGCCTTTTCTGACATAAACGTCATTCATGCTCTCGGGTTTTTTGAACACCTTTTCCCGGCCCGAATCAACGCATTTTTTCTGAATTTCGCCCGCCATTTTCACACCTCCCTGTTCTTTGCGATTTCGCGAATCTTTTCCATGACTTTACCGATATCAATAATGTTTCCGCCGAGACGGCTGACCAATTCAACGGGACGCTTGCAGAGGATGGCAAGCATGATGTCATCCCGCATCTGACCCGCGCTCATTTCAACGGAAATGAATGTACAATCTCGCTCTGCAATTTTTTGAATCTCTTTTCTCGGGAACGGATAAAGCGTAATCGGGCGGAACAAACCGACTTTCAGGCCTTCTTTGCGGGCTTCGTCAACGGCGCTCTTAGAAATGCGGCTGCTGATGCCGTAGGAAACCAAAACGATTTCCGCGTCATCTGTCATGTACTCTTCAAAAAGAGGTTCGTTGTCCGTGATTTCCTGATACTTCTTCTGCAATTTATCGTTAAAAGCTTCCTGCTGCGCAAAATCCAAAAAGATGGACGTGACGAGGTTTTTCTTGGTTTCGGTTGTTCCGGAAACCGCCCACGATGTGTCAATCACGGGCTCTATTGCTTTTTCCGGAAAAACGACCGGCTCCATCATCTGCCCCAAAACACCGTCGGACAGAATGATAACGGGATTTCTGTATTTGAACGCCAAATCAAATCCTTTGTACGTCAAATCACACATTTCCTGAATCGAATTCGGCGCCAAAACAATGCTTTTATAATTGCCGTGACCGCCACTTTTGACAGCTTGGTTGTAGTCCGCCTGCTCGGGACCGATGTTGCCGAGACCCGGACCGGCGCGCTGGATGTCCACAATCACTGCCGGCAATTCGGCGCCGGCCAAATAAGAAATGCCTTCCTGTTTCAAACTCATGCCGGGTCCGGAGGACGCCGTCAGAACGCGGTGGCCCGCGGCAGCCGCGCCGTAGACCATGTTGATTGCCGCTTCTTCGGATTCCGCTTGGACCATTTTGCGTCCGGCTTTGGGGAAGTAATGAGACGCTTCGTGCAAAATTTCACTGGCGGGCGTAATCGGGTAACCGAAATAACAGTCACAGCCGGCGTACATTGCGCCGATAATGACAGCCGTATTTCCTTTAATCAATTGAACAGACATAATTTAAGCCTCCGTTATCTCTTTTTTCGGAACCTTCGGAACCCGCACTTCAACCGCGTTCGGCTCGGGACAGGTGTAGTAACAGTTGCCGCAGCCGCTGCACCCCTCTCCCTTGTAAACGGCAAAAGCGTAACCGCGTTCGTTCAAAACCTTTCCGAGCTCCAAAACCTGTTTCGGGCAATCCAAAACGCAGCGGCCACAGGCTTTGCATTCCAGCGCGTGAATAACGGGGTAAGGAGATTGTTTATTTTGTACATCAGACATTGTCTACCTCTAAAAATAACTTGAAGAGAATCAATTCATATTTTTAACTTAGGACATTAGGAAGGAATAACCATATTTATAACTAATGACAGTGAGAAAGCAATCCGCCAAGGAAAACGATAAATGAATGATAAATTGAAATGACAAATCAAAAAACGGATAAAATCAAAAAGGCGGAAACTACCCACCACTGAAAAAAAAGGAAAGAAAAGGAAAGAAAAAAACAATGACGGAAATTTAATTGTTTCATTCTTTTTTGAATTGTTTCACTCTTTTTTGAATTGCTTCCTTCTTCTTTGGTTGCTTCCTTCTTCTTTGGTTGCTTCCTTCTTCTTTGGTTGCTTCCTTCTTTTTTGGTTGCTTCCTTCTTTTTTGGTTGCTTCCTTCTTCTTTGGTTGCTTCCTTCTTCTTTGGCTGCTTCCTTCTTCTTTGGCTGCTTACTTTTTCTTTGAAGCGCCGGAATCCTCTTCTCGGATTTCCACACGGCGGATTTTACCGCTGATGGTTTTTGGAAGTTCGTTGACAAATTCGATGATACGCGGATACTTATAGGGCGCCGTAATCTTTTTTGTATGGTCTTGAAGTTCCTGTCTGAGTTCGTCGGAAGCTTTGTCTTTGTAATCCTTTGTCAGAACAACCGTGGCCTTTACAACCTGACCGCGGACCACATCGGGAACGCCGGTGATTGCGCATTCCAAAACAGCGGGGTGTTGGATCAGAGCGCTTTCGACTTCAAAAGGACCGATTTTGTAACCGGAACTTTTAATGATGTCATCGTTTCGGCCCACAAACCAGTAGTAACCGTCTTCATCGCTCCAAGCCGTGTCACCCGTATGATAAAATCCGTCATGCCACGCTTCGTTTGTCTTTGCTTCATCATGTTTGTAACAGGCGAAGAAGCCCGGTGGCAGCGCTGAAATGTTCTCCGTCCCAGGATTTTCGGAAACGCGGATAACAATTTCGCCTTCTTCACCGACATCGCATTCCTTGCCGTCGGCGCCGATAATCATAATGTCATAACACGGAACGGGTTTGCCCATCGAGCCGGGTTTCGGCGTCATCCACGGCAGAGTCGCGATACAAACAATCAATTCCGTCTGGCCGTAGCCTTCCATGAGCTGTATGCCGGTGAATTCTTTGAACTTTTCAAAAACTTCCGGATTGAGAGGCTCCCCGGCAACAACGCAGTACCGAAGCGTACTGAAATCGTATTTGGACAAATCCTCTTTAATAAAGAAACGGTAAGTTGTCGGCGGCGCGCAGAAGGTCGTCACGCCGTACTTGGAAATTTTATTCATCATGTGTCCGGCGTCAAAGCGGTCATAATCGTAAATGAAAACGGCCGCTCCGCAAATCCATTGGCCGTATATTTTACCCCAAACGCATTTCGCCCAGCCGCTGTCCGCCATTGTATAATGGAGACCGTTATCGGAAACATTCTGCCAATAACCGGCCGTTAAGATGTGGCCGAGCGGATAAATGAAGTTGTGGCAAACCATTTTCGGAAAACCCGTGGTGCCGGACGAGAAATAATAAAGCATATCATCCGTGTTTGTCACCGCTTGATCGCCCGTCGGACGGACAAAGTCGGCGGATGATTCGGCCAATTCCGCTTCAAAGTCGAGCCAGCCTTCAACGCCTTTAGAATTGCCGCCGACATTAAATTTCAGGAAATTCGTTTTGTTCAGCTGGAGAAGCGCTTCTTCAAAACTTAAATCGAGGCCGTCTTCCGAAATGCTGACAACAGCACACGCTCCGGACTTCTCAAGACGGTAAACAATGTCGCGGACTTTCAGCATATGCGTTGCGGGAACGGCAATCGCGCCGAGTTTATGAAGCGCGGGCAGACAAATCCAGAATGTGTAATGGCTTTTCAAAGTCAAAATGACAGCGGAACCTTTTCGGATACCGTATTTTTTGAATAAATTCGCCGCCTTGTCAGTTTCGGTTTTCAATTGTTTGAACGTGCAAATCCGTTCGTTTTCATGGTCGTCACACCAAATGAACGCAATTTTTTCAGGTTCTTCCTCTGCATAGCGGTCAATCACATCATAGGCAAAATTAAAATTATCCGGGAAAACGATCCGGAAATTTTCTTTAAACTCTTCATAGGATGCAAATTCAGCTTTTGGAACAAAACGATGGATCAGGTTACTCATAAATCTCTCTCATGAATCGTGGTAAGGGTAAATTGAAACGGTTTTTGCGGTTATTATATACGAATCGTCATGTTTTAAATCATAATATGATTGCTAAGAACTTGGCAGGCTTGCCGCCCAAGGCTTTCATCGCATGCGGATAGTTGGAATCGAAATAAATCGAGTCCCCCGGATTCAAAATGATTTCATTGCTGTGAATGTAAATCTTTAAACTGCCCTCTAAAATATAATTAAATTCCTGTCCGGGGTGGGCATGAAGCGTCGGCTCCTCTTCTTTAGGTTCAGCCACCACGATAAACGGTTCAATTTTTTTGCCGATGAATTTCTCCGCCAAAGCCTGATATTTGTACTGACTGCGGCGCTCAACAGAAATGCCTTTCCCGTCACGCGTGACCGTGAACACATTCATTCGCGGGGATTCGCCGGTCAAAAGAAGGGATAAATCAACCTTGTAATAATTCGCAATTTCAAGAAGCATACTGGCGGGAATATCGGCCTGAGCGTTTTCAAATTTTAAATACGCGTCAACGGAAATATCCAAAACGGATGCAATGTCTTTTGGCGTCACATCGGAAACTTCACGCAATTCTTTAATGCGGTTTGAGATTTCAATAATTTTTTCTTGCATAAATATCACTTTTTGAATATTGTCCTTAAAGGCAACCGTTTAATAAAAAACAAACGGTTCGGCGTTTTTTTTCAAAAAAACAGCCGTTTGAAAATCGAAAAAATCAATCAGGGGTCAATAATGCGGCTTTTGAACTTTTAAATAATTTACGGGAGCGTAAGACGGAAAACCGCGGCGTTCCAACTCATCAATCGCTAAACGGCGGTGTTCTTCAAACGATAGCCGGACGGATGAAACTTCGGCGCCCGTCGCGTCTTTTTGGGACAAGGTAATATCTTTTTTGCGGGAAACCAAGTGCAGCAAATTACAGGTTGCCGGCGTATTGACGGCGCGCAGCCGGTTAATCGCCGCCGCCGTATCTTTGTGGGCAAGGACCGGTTTGTTTTCTGCGCTGTCAAAGCTGTAAGAATAACCGATGGCTTTGATAAACGAAACCAAAGTCGCCTTTTCAAATCCGACCAACTCGGAGATGCCCGCCATCATTTCATTGGCGTATTCGGCCGTGTAGCCGATGCCGTATGAATCAAAGATACGTTTAAACGACCATTCGATCACGTCGGCCAAATCTTCCGGGCCGAGAAGCGCCATGACTTCCGTCGGTGTTTCCATATTTTCCCGAACGCAGTAATCTCTCATCTTTTTGGCCAGCGCCGGCGTTGTCGGCGCTTCCGGACAGTTTTCTTTGAGAAGGCCGGCCAAATATGAAAAAACGGGATAGCCGGCGGTGTCAAAAAGAAGCGCGTCGTCATTCAGGTAAACAAAAAGCAATTCCGCGCAGATGCGCGCGCTTTCTCCTTTCATGTAGCGGATACATTTCAAAGCGCATATGATTTCATCCCTTTCTCCCTTTTGACTGTAATGCAGAACAAGCGGACGGATCTGGGATTCAGTCCGGCCGAAAAATTTCATGCCGCGCTCTTCCGTCAATTGGGAATCCGTGTTGTTCAAAATCATCCAAATCAAATCCATTTGATTCGGAAGAAGGGATTCCTTTTTCTCTAAGGCTTCCAAAATATAGGCCCGGCCGGATTCATCCGCCAAAATCGCTTTTTTAAGAAGCGCATAAACGGCATTGTTATATTCGGCCAGCGGAACAGCCACCTTGACGGCTCTTTTTTGCGCCATCGAATTGTAATCCGACAGGTACTTATCAAGCACTCCAATATTCGGCGGGAGGCGGTCTCCCAATTCGGGAATCGTCTTGACGGCCAAATCACCGAGCGGGTAAAGGTCCAGCATGGAATACAATGGGTCAGAAACAGGAGAGAGATCTCCTTCAACTTTTTGAATCAAAACAAGCGCTTCTTCGGCAAAACCCGAGTCGCGGGTCAGAAGGGAGCCCAGGACCGGTAAAATGGATACAGGGAGGCCGATTTGTTCCAAAAACGGGACCGTTTTCTTTTTAGAACCCGGGTCTCCGTCCTGCAAAGTGTCTGACAAAAACCCGTAGCTGTTTTCGATAACATACGCCGGCATTTCATTTAAATTAAATAAGCTCAAATCCGGATTTTCGGGAGCGGACATTAACACTTTAATAAAAGCCGGACACAAATCCGCCGGAATTTCAAGGCGGCAGAGAAGTTCATAAATCTTTGTCGCAGTCTGCTGATGTCTCTTGGAACGTGCCGCTTGCGAAACGTTTGTCTGCAAATGCTCAATCATTATCGGCACGGCATTTGTGCCTTCGTTTAATAAAAACTCGGCACCTTTCTCAACTTTCACTTCTTTGTCCGAACCCAAAGCCTCAATGGCTTTTGCCGGTGTCATTTCTGAATTAAACAGCCCCATATTTATTTCTCCGGAATGATATGGATTGAAATTAAAAAATAATTATTTGACAATAAATCGAAAATGTCATCTCAAATTAAAAGGATTATCCGAGTTAAAAAAATTGCGGCCTCCGCTTCGCTCGGTTACAATTGCGCTTTCAAAAATTACGGCCGGAGAAAAGGCCGCAATTTTAAAAAAAAGTTAGAGGGAAAGAGCCAAAATGGCTTCGGCCAAATCGCCGTTATTTTCTTCCAGCGCTTTTCTGGCCGCTTCTTCGGAGGCGCCGGTCTGTTCGCAAACCAACCGGACGTCTTCGGCGGGAATGGCTGCTTTTTTGGGCACTTTCTTGACATCGCCGTTGATTTGATAAGTGTCAACGCCCTGCGCGCGCATAATCGATATGGACGGATTGCTAATGATGATGTCGCCGTCCGTTGTCTGAATGACGACCTGTTCCGCATTGTCGATTTCAATCATTTCGATGCCGAGCTGTTTCATCATACCCTGCATTTTTTTCGGATTCATTCCGCCGCGTCCCATTCCCGGATACATGTTTCTTCTCCTGTTTCTGAAATGTTATAAAATTGCTTTCCGGCGATTTCATGACATTTTCCATTGTTAACGTACTGCAAAAAAGAATAATCATAAACAAATAAAAAAGATACGCATGAAAACGGCACAGCCGATTCATGCCGGATTTGTTTTCATCTCTTTTCATCTGTTCTCTTTATTTAATGGCATCCGGAACATCCGCCGCCGCAGTGTTCGGCGGTCGGGTCTTCAACAATGAAGCCGGTTCCCATTTCATTGTCAATGTAGTCGATGACCAGATTTTCAACGGTTTTTTCGAGCTCGCCGTCATAAACAATTTTTACGGCGCCGACTTCAACGGTTTTGTCCACATCGGCCGCCTCTTTTTCCAAAGCAAGCCCGTAAGACGGGCCGCCGCAACCGATACCGGCGATGAAAACGCGGAGAAGGTGGTCTTCTTTGTTTTGCTCTTTCAAAACGTCTTTCAGAGCGGTCACAGCTGCATCAGTGATTGAGATCATATTTTTCGTCCTCTGTTTTTTTCTTCAATAGAGTTATAATAAAAAACTCTACGGGCAAATAAGATATAAAACCTTTTCCTTTCCGGTCGGATATCGTTACAACCGGGTCCCTTTCCGTTTACACAAATTCCGCGCCGTCGTCCGCCGGGTTTGAAAGTTGCCGGCCGTTGTAGGCATTGATCTCCAAGAAAGCTTTCTTTCCCTGAACTTCCCAGACGGACGCGAAGACTTGCATGATTTTTATGTTGAAGTCCCTCTCCTGCGGGCGGAAGACTTTGTTTTGATAAATGATGGATTGAGCGTCCGTGTCATTGGATTTGACTTCCTGTGTGTGCGCGCGTTTCAATTTTTCCAAAACAACTTTCTGAGCCTCTTCTTTTGTCATTTTCGGCTGCTTCATAATATACGCGATGTCGGGGATTTCAGTCTGTGTGCCGATGTCGCCGAGATCGATATCATCTTCAATGCCGTTAACAGCATTCAGGAAACCCTCGCCGGCCGCCGACATCTTGATATGGTCGTTATCGATTTTTCGGTCCACTTGCAGCGTATATGTATATTTCCAATACGGGACAAACTTCAATGAAATATCTTGAACGTCGCCGAACGCGGCTTTGCCGGCAGCTTCCGCGCGTTCGATGGTCATATTAATCTTAGAAGCGTGGATGCCGAGCGTTTCTTTACTTCCGGCATGGAACCGGCCCGGGACCGGTTCGGGGATGTCATGAGATTGAGGAAGCGGCGTCGGGGCTTCAATATATTCCGACCGCCTGTCATTTTTGGTTCCGGAAACAGGCGCGGTAAACGGTACGTTCGTAACTTCAGGTTCCGGCTCTTCGGGGGCTTCAAAAATGTTGCCGTAATCAAATGTCTCAACCGCCGCGGCGTGAGCGGTCTTTTTAAAGAATTCCGGTTCGTTCGGATGGTAAAATTCAGGCAAAACCCCGCTATCGGGATTTTTAGAATTCGCAAAAGCGCTTACAGGGTCAAAGTTTTTTTTTTGATCTAACAACGATTCCAAGCAGTAATTCCCGACAACGCTTTCCAGTGTTTCGCGGCTCAGATTTTCAACCATAAAGGCGCCGACATAACGGGCCAGCGCATCGCGGTCCCAAATGATGACGCCGGTATCTTCCGCGTATCTCCGAACGGTTTCTTCGCCGCCTTTGACTTTTTTGGTTGTGATGTACAAGCTGTTTTTACCGTTGGCCTGCCGTGTAAACCGCTCCAGTGTGTTCAGGTTGCCAACGATATCGCATATCACCCAAATTTCATAGTCCTGTCTTTTGCCGACAATGTCGCAGAAAGTTCCTTCACTTGTTTCATAACCGTAAGATTTGAACATTTCTAAAAGAAGTCTCATTAATTCCTGTTTCATATTCTTTCATTCCGAATATTTCAAAGCCGTAAGAGTATAATTTGTAAAAAGTATAATCTGTAAACTCATTTGTATTATAAATATATTTCAGCCTCATTCTATTCGGTACCCGCTATCTCATTCAACTGCCGGACAAGAACAAACAGACAGATAATTTTATGAAAGTTAAAAGCCAAAACACTTTAGTCGGTTTTCACCGGCGTACTTCAAAAACAAAAAGGAAAACATTTTCATAATTTGTCTAAAGACCTTCGTCCGCCGCATCTGAGACGCGCGCGGATTGAAAGGGGGGAATTGTTATGGATTTAAATGAGATATTGGAAACCGCCATTCCGTATACAAAGTGGCAGATTTTCGACATCGTATTCGCAATTATCATTTTAATTATCGCATTCATTATTGCCCGTATTCTTGTCACTGTTTTCAAGAGGGCGTTAAAACACACCAAACTTCCTGACTTGGCCGCCAATTTTTTGGTTCAACTTGTCACGTCGCTCTTCTATGTTGCCGTTTTGCTGACATTCCTTTCGGCGTTGGGCATCACCGTCAGTTCCGTTATTTTGGGCATTTCGGCAGTCATCGGTTTGATTTTGGGTTTTGGTTTGCAGGACACATTGTTCAACTTGAGCGCAGGTGTCTGGCTTGCCGTTTTGGAACCTTTTAAAGAAAAGGATTACGTCACGGTTTCCGGCCAGACGGGCCACATCAAAGGCATCGGTTTGATGTCTACGGAATTAGTGACATCCGACAATGTTTTCATCATGATTCCGAATAAAATGGTTTGGAACAGTGCCATTATCAATATGACGCATTTACCGACGCGCCGTTTCGATTTGACAATGACCTTCAACTTGGTCGGAGATATTGACAGTACGATCAAAGCCATATTGGATCAACTGAAAAAGAACCCCGAAATCCTTCGGGAGCCCGAGCCGAAAATTTATATTTTGAATATCACGCCGGAAACGGCGGATTTACAAATCCGAGCTTGGGTGAACACAGAAAATTATGATGGTATCGCAACCGTCATCAAAGAAAATCTGTTAAGAGAATTCAGCGCTTAAAAATAAACGTATTCACAATCGGGAAACGGATTTGATTCGTTTCCCTATTTTGTCCTATTTTGTTTTTCTTTTACACAAATCCAAGAATTTAATTTAATTTAATTTAATTTTTAAAATGAATCCGGCCTCTCCTTGCTTCCTTCCGCTCGTTTTTATTCAGCCTGCTCCAAGCAAATGATTTATATAGGTCTGTGTTTTTTTTCGAATTGGTACTATTTGTTGGTGATTAATTATGAAAATTGCAATATTGGGAGGAACCGGAAACATCGGTAAAGGATTTGCGCTCCGCTGGGGACAAATCCACGAAGTGATTGTCGGTTCAAGAGACAAAGACCGCGCGGCGGAAGCTGCGGCGGAGTATACGGCTTTTCTGAAAGAACGCTCTTTGCCGTCCTCAATCAGAGGCGACGAGAATAAGGCCGCGGCAGAAGCTGCCGAAATTGTTGTCATTGCGATTCGCTATGACCAAATCCAGTCGGTTCTGGAACACATCAAGCCGGTTCTCCGCAAAGGACAAATCATTCTCTCGGTTGTTGTTCCGATGATCAAAGACCGCTGTTACCTGAACATGGGAACAGAGCCTATCATCATTGACGCGGACCCGGAGTACAACGCGGATTATTTCTGTTACGCTGTTCCGAAAGCCGGCAGCGCCGCCAAAGAAATTCAGGCGCTTCTCCCGCCGGGCATTGACTTGGTCGCGTCCTTCCACAATGTCTCCGCAAAGCGTTTGGAAGACTTTGACAAGGAGATGGACTTGGATATCGCCGTCTGCGGCAACAACAAACAAACCAAAGATGCCGTCATGCAGCTTGTCCGTGACATTCCCGGCTTAAAGCCGGTCGATGTCGGCCCGCTGGAAGCCGCCGCTTTGACAGAGCCGATTACACCCCTTCTTCTGAACGTTGCCAAAATGAACAAAGAGTTGAGGCACGCGGGAATTAAGTTCGTGTAAAACTCGGTTTTAAAAATCTGTTATAAATTTTGTTTCTCCGCCCATGAATTTTCATGGCGGAGGAAGTCTGTATGCGTTTATTCGGGCGCTTTTGGCGCCCTTTTTTTGATTGATTATAAGTTGCGTTTAGCGTTGTTCTTTTAGTGCCCTTTTTTTGATTGATTATGAGTTACGTTTATCGTTGTGCTTTTGGCGCCCCTTTCATTTCCCCGTTTATTGTCTCATTCTTTTGATTCTCTTTTTTGGAATTGTCCGACAATTTTTGAAACATTAATTTATACTTGAATCAACATTTATCTGTCATCCATTATTTTTCAAAATCTATTCGGAAGTATTCATTTTATGACTCAGTTTACAACAATTTCTGAAATTCTTGACGCGGTTGAAGAGCAGGGCATTGACTTTGTCAAATTCCGTTTCTCGGACACGGACGGCATCTTCAAAGAAATCGATGTTCCGTCCGCTCTTCTTGAAAGCGCTTTTACAAAGGGACTGCCTTTTGATAATTCCGTCGGCGGAACCTTTAAACCGACCGGTTCCGATTTAATGCTCAAGCCTGACCCGCGCACATTTTCTTTTTTAGACATCGGCAACGGCCGCGGCAATAAATTCGGCAGCGCTATTTGTGAGCTCACTTTTCTGGACGGGCAATCTTTTGACGGCTGTGTCCGAACGGCTTTGAAATTGTTCGTCCGCAAAATTTTCCAATCGGGATACACTTTTACGGTTTCCTCTTCCGTCAGCTTTTATTTGCTTGATTCCTTCGCGGTCAGCTCATTGATGGCTCCGTCGGCCAACTCTTGTCAAAAAATTCTGTTTGATTCGGGGACGCTGGCCCAAATCGAAGAAGTTAAAAGAGACATTTTAACTTCCCTTAAACAGGCCGATATTGAAATTATTTCCTTGCGCCAGACGCGCTCCGACGGGCCGGTTACAGTTGTTTTCAAGGAAGGCAGCGTTCTTCGGATGGCTGACAATATCATGATTTTTAAAAGCATCGTCTTCAGCGTGGCGCAGAGTCACGGTCTGCACGCGTCGTTTATGCCGCAGCCGCTTCCCGAAGTCGACGGCCTTTCCGCGAATTTCGGGTTTATTCTCATGAAGGACGAATTCAACGAATTCTACCACCCCGATCAGGATATGATGATTTCCGACAAAGCGCGCGGATTCATCGGCGGCATTTTCAACCATATCCGGGGCATTTGCGCGGTGACGAATCCAACCATTAATTCTTATAAGCGGCTTGTTCAGAGAAAAAAAGCGCCATATTACATCTCTTGGTCCGCGGTGGACCGCAATGCCCTCATCCGCCTGCCGTCTCCCCGCGGGCGCGCCACCAAAATCGAAGTCCAGAACGCCGACTCTTCCTGCAATCCGTACCTTTCGTTATTGGCTTTGCTGTCCGCCGGCATTTCCGGAATGGATAATAACATCGTTCCGATTTCCGCCGCCAACTTTGAGACGCACGATTATTCCGAATCCGAGAAACAATCCTTGTCCGCCGGAACGCTTCCGAATACTTTATTCGAGGCGATCGAAAGCTTCAAAGAGGACTCGCTGTTAAAAGAGGCTTTCGGCGAATCCGTTTCTTTGACACTGATTCAAAAAGAATCCGCCGAATGGAACGAGTACATCGGACGCGTTCACTTATGGGAACTTGAAAAATACTTGTAATGTATTTGTAAAGGTTGTAAAAGCTTGTAAAGACTGTAAAATGCTGTAAGACTTCTCATCCTCAAAAAAGGAAAAATTAAGATGACGGGGCTGTTAAATCAACCTCTTCATCTTGATAAAAACAGCTGATAACTTCCGGTTTATGCTCCTCATTCCATCCACCGATAAAATTTCCGAATTTCCCCGGCGGGTCAACGGGTCCGCTTGCAGAACTGTTTTCGATGACAATTGAATTGGAAATGTAGCCGATTAAGCCTCCGGCATGCCCTTGGGACTTAACTGCATTGGTTGCGGAAGAGTTTGTAATTGTAATATTCGGATAACCTAAATAATCGTTAAGACTGCTGGCATTACCAAGTTGAATATAGCCGACAAGACCACCGGCGTTTTCTCCCTTCGCTTCAACCGACCCCGATGCGGATGAATTTTCAACCATTCCTGTGTAAATATAACCGACCAAGCCGCCAGCATTATCCTTTTTAGCTATGACTGAAAAATCAGATGAACAGTTGTAAATGTGACCGTCCGCAAGATTCCCAACCAATCCGCCAACATTATTTTCCCCTGAAATTGCTATCTCCTTTCTCTGCAGCATATCATTTTTCATATTTTCAATGGATATGCCGGCCTTTTTTTCTCCCAAAAACATATGCTTTATGCTTTGTATAATACAATTTATTGCATTCCTGATGAATTCACCGACCTTTTTTTCTTTTGAAATTGTATGACTTTCACTTTGTACGGTACAATTTATAACCATGGATAAGCCCGATCTATATTCATAATCATTAAACCCGACTTTTCCTACCAAAGCACCCGTGTTACTGAATTCACTTGTCACATTTCCTTGGAAAACCAGATTTAGATCGTATATTCTTGCGCATTCAATGTTGCCGAAAAAACCATAGCCGTCATCATTTTGATTGCCAAGCGACACAAATGTCACATCATTTTTTAAAATGATGGTGTTATTATTTCCATAAAAATCCCCCGAAAACGGTTCGGATGCGGATCCGATAGGCATCCAAACAGCATCGGTAATCTCAATATCGTTCATGAGATAAAAATAATTTTCAGGATAGCGGCTATATTCCATTGCTTTAAGGTCATTTTCCGTATAAATAAAATGCATTTTTGGGGGAGACGGAGGAAATAATCCGAGTGATTCGATTTGTTTCTCGTTGAGCCCATCACCGGAAATAATTATCGGGGGAGATGCAGATACGTTATTAATAGTTGAAACGAATAATATTAAAACGACAAAAAAAAGAAAATGTTGCCTATTCATATGCTTTACCTCTGATAATTTTCAAAAAAATAAAAATGAATAATGGGGATATTATTTCATTTAAATTGCTTGTTCAAAAGCCAGGCTTTCTATTTTTGACAAAACATCGTTTTGAATATTAATCTCTTGTCCAATACCATTTA
>WRDC01000023.1 GCA_009783635.1 Methanimicrococcus sp.
GCTTGTCCTCGGAACCGGCTTGTCCGTTGTTTCCAAACTGACAAAATACGCGCCCGTGATTGCCGATTTCAAAGTCGCGGATATCCCGAACACGAACCGCCTGATTTGCGAACACGTTTTTAAAGCAGGATGCGCGGCCGTCATCGTTCAGGGATTTACGGGCCCGGACAGTTTGGCGGAGTGCGTGAAGACGGCGGACGAATTCGGCGGAAAAGTTTTCGTCGTTTCTGAAATGAGCCACCCCGGCGGGAATTATTTCTTGAATGACCGCGTTTCCAAAGAAATCGCGGGCCTTGCCAAAAAATCCGGCGCTTTTGGAATTGTCGCGCCGGCGACGCGCCCGGAAAGCGTCAAAGAATTGCGCGCCGTGATCGGAAATGAATTGAAAATCATTTCACCGGGCGTCGGCGCCCAGGGCGGCAGCGCGGCGGACGCAATCAAAGCGGGCGCCGATTGGGTGATTGTCGGGCGAAGTATTTACAATTCAAAAAACCCTCGGAACGAAGCGGAAAAAATAAAAGCTGAAATCGAAAAGCTGAAATCGAAAAGCTGAAATTGAAAAGCTGATTGAAAAGCTGATTGAAAAGCTGTTGAAAAGCTGAAATTGAAAAGCCGGTTTAATTTTTTTCAAAATGTCAATGATGATTGCTTTAACTGACTTGTGATGAACCCTATGAGTCCTGAGCCCTTTTGAAAAATTTTTATTCCTTTCGCTTCGTTCCTGTTTTCATACTTGATGAATTATTTAATCACATTTTTAAATCTGAAAAACATATTGCAGGCATTTACAGCTTTGAATTCAAATGAGTGAAAAAATGGTTTCTGATACTTTTAACAAATTAAGTGAGCGGGCAGCTCTTTGTGCCGGAAAATTGAAACAGGCGAAAACGGTGCATTTGGTCTCACACATTGATGCCGACGGCATCACTTCGGCCGCGATTATGAGTCTTTCTTTTGAGCGCGCTGGCATTGATTACACGGCCGAGTTCGTCAAAAAACTGGACGAGCGCGTCATGGCGCGCCTTTTGGAAGAAAACCATGAGCTGATTGTTTTCACTGACCTCGGAAGCGCCATGGTTGATTTTATTGTGGACAATTCTATGGCGGCCGTCATTGCCGACCACCACCAGCCCGGCGGACGGCCTGAAAATATTGCTCCCGATTCCGCCGCGTTTCCGTACCATATCAATCCGCATCTGTTCGGCGCAAACGGCGGTTTTGAAATCAGCGGCTCGGGGGTCTCTTATATTTTGGCCCGCGAAATCGGCGGTAAAGACATGAATAACACCGATTTGGCAGGACTTGCGATTGTCGGCGCCATCGGCGATATGCAAAACAGGAAATACGGAAAACTTGTCGGCCTGAATCGGGAAATACTGGAACAGGGCGTGGAAGCGGGCGTTTTAATCAACGCTTTGGACCTGTCGCTTTTCGGAAAACAAACGCGCCCGATTTACAGGATTTTGCAGTACTCATCCGAGCCGTATTTGCCGGGGTTGACCGGCGATGAAGAAGCGTGTATCCGTTTCCTCCAAAACGCGGGCATCGGTTACAGCCAGCGTGAAGGCGCAAAACTTTGGATCGAGCTGTCCGCGGATGAAAGACGGGCCATCATCTCCGCGCTTATGAAATTCTGTGACGAGCGCGGTTTTTCATCCCGCCGCACTCAGGAATTGATTCGGGAATGCTATACGCTTTTGAATGAAAAAGAAGGGACGGAAATGCGGGACGCGTCCGAATATTCAACGCTTTTGAATGCGACCGGCCGCTATGATAAAGCCGGAATCGGCGTCCGCGTTTGCATGGGCGACCGGAAAGAAGCCTTATCCGACGCCCGGACCCTGCTGTCCGAACACCGTAAAAATCTGGTCAACGGCTTGAACTTTATTCGCGAAAACGGCGTCATACAGCTTGAAAACATCCAATATTTCTATTCCGGCGAAGAGATCAAAGAAACGATTGTCGGCATCATCGCCGGTATGGCGACATCTTTGGAAAATGTGGACCGTAAAAAACCAATCATCGGCATGGCCGATTCGGAGGACGGAATAAAAATTTCATCCCGCGGCACCCAAGACCTGATTCGCCGCGGCATGAACTTATCAAAAGCGATGAGCGAAGTCACCAAGGCCGTCGGCGGCGCCGGAGGCGGCCATGACATTGCGGCCGGCGGAACAATTCCGCCCGAGCAGGCTGACGAATTCATCGTTTTGTTAGATGAATACATCGGCCGGCAGCTGAATCAATAAACTAAAAGAGGATGGCCGAGTCCATATACGGATGATTCGGCATCAATAAACGGGTGATTCGATATCAGTAACGCGTTGTTGTTCTGGAAGCCAATTGCCACGCGTCAATGATATTCCAAATCCAAAAGACGAGAGCTATCAGGGCTAAAACAATCGGAACGACAAGCGTAATCATAAGAATTGCTCCAAGCCCGGCTGACGCTGCGCCCAGCAGTAAAGAAATGATAAAAATCAGTACCCCTCTTAAGAAATGACCGGAATAGAATTGCCCGAGACCGGGAATGAAGAAAGACAGAATCGCTGCGAGAATTGAACTTGCCATAAAAGCACCAATCATTTCTTTCTATTTAATTTTAGGGTTGTTTTATAGAATTAAGGATTCTTTCAGAAAAGCGTAAGAAATTCACAGACGGCTTTCCGTTCATCTTTCAAAAAGAAGGTATTTTTATATCATATCTCCGTTCATCATAATATTTATCAGACAAATGAAAAGAGGTGTAAATATCGGAAATTATTTGACCACCGGATGCGAGCCCATTGATGAGCTGCTTGGCGGCGGCCTTGAATGCGGCATCGTCACGCAGGTATACGGGGAGCCCGGCTCGGGGAAAACGAATTTATGCCTTCAGGCGGCGATCGAATGTTCCGCCGCAGGAAAGAAAGTTATTTACATTGATACGGAAGGGCTGTCACTGGACCGTTTTTCACAGATTGCCGGAAACCGCTCCAAAGAAATCGCTCAAAATATCCTCATTTATGAGCCGATGAGCTTTGATGAGCAATACACCGCCATCTGTGAAATCGAAAAGATACTGAGCGAAAATATCGGGTTAATTGTTGTCGACTCAGCCACCTCTTTTTATCGTTTTGAACTGGACGACGAAGAAGCGGGCATTCAAAGCCGCCGCAAGCTGGCAAATCAAATCGGTTTTCTTCAGGGGATGGCTCGAAAAGCCGGCGTTGCCGTTTTGATTACCAATCAAATTTTCAGTGATTTCGAAAACTGCGGAAACGTCCTCCCAATCGGCGGCCGCGGCATTGAGCACATCTCAAAAACCATTCTCAAACTGGACCGGGTGGGAACGGGCGAGCGCTGCGCTAAAATTGTCAAACACCGCTGCCGGCCGGAAGGAGACGCGTGTTATTTTTCAATTACCGCGGAAGGATTAAAATAAGGAAGGATTGAAAATAAATAAGAGCTTCAATTCTAAAAATGAACGGAAAAGGACAAAATGAGAACGATTGAATGGAATGACTCGGATTCGTCTGTCAAAATGATTGACCAGACCTTATTGCCCGGCGAATTGAAAATTATTAAATGCAAAAATGTTGCCGAGATTTGCGAAGCGATTCAAAATCTCCGCATCCGGGGCGCGCCGGCTCTCGGCGTCTGCGGCGCGTTCGGCGTCGCAATGGCTGCGCGGCTCAGCAGCGCGAATACTGTCGGAGGTATGTTAAAAGACATCAAAGCCGCCGGAGAAGCCATTAAAAAAACACGCCCGACCGCAATTAATTTGAGTTGGGGCGTTGACCGGCTGATTCAAATCGTTGAAGAAGAAGGCATGGACCCTCATTTGATTCGAAATATCGCTTTGGAAGAAGCTCAAAGAATGGCGGACGAAGATGCCGCGATCAACAAAAAGATCGGGAAAAACGGCGCCAAGCTTTTGAAAGACGGTGATGTCATTCTGACCCACTGCAATGCCGGCCGTTTGGCCTGTGTCGATTGGGGGACTGCTTTGGGTGTCATCCGTTCTGCCGCTCTCGAAGGGACAAAGATCAGCGTCGTTGCCTGCGAAACCCGCCCGCTGAATCAGGGAAGCCGGCTGACGGCTTGGGAATTACAGCAAGATAAAATTCCGGTTCATGTCATTACAGACTCCGCCGCCGGATTTCTGATGAGTGAAGGCGTCATTAGCAAAGTAATTGTCGGCGCCGACCGCATCACGCAGGAATTCGTTTACAATAAGATCGGAACGTATTCCCTTTCCGTTTTGGCAAAAGAGCACAACATTCCGTTTTATGTCGCGGCTCCGGTTTCAACATTGGACCCCGACAACTGGGAAGAAAATATCAAAATCGAAGAGAGAAGCCCCGATGAAATCCGTTACCTTGGAAAAGCGAAGGAGCTGAACGTTGCGGAAGGTATCCCGATTTTGAATTTGGCATTTGATAAAACACCGATGGAAAACATTTCCGCAATCATCACCGAAAACGGAACCTTCTACCCGCCGATCCTGATCGATGAAATCATACTCGGCTGAGTTGAACACAGGCGTGATGAAATGACCGGCAACATCAAAAAAATTCTTTATATTGATATGGACGGCGTTCTCGCCGATTTTCAATCTGTCATTGATGAAATGGACGAAGAGGAAAGATAGGAATATGCCGCTTGTCCCGAAATAAACAAACCGTCGACTTTTGATGAAATTCCGGACATTTTTCGATTATTGAAGCCCATTCAAGGCGCAATTGAGAGTTTTCATGAGCTGAGCCGCCATTTTGATGTTTATATCCTTTCCACCGCTCCTTGGGAAAACAACAGCGCTTGGTCGGATAAGCTGATATGGGTCAAAGAAAAATTAGGCGAGCCCGCGCGCAAAAGACTCATTCTGACGCATCATAAAAATTTGAACAAAGGCGATTTTTTGGTGGATGACCGTGACAAAAACGGCGCCGACCGTTTTGAGGGCGAATGGATACATTTCGGGTCGGCGGCGTTTCCCGATTGGCAGGCGGTCAAGAGCTATTTGCTGGAAAAGAGGTAAACTTCCGTTCCGCTCTTCAAAGATAAACGTTTATATAAGAACAAACGCTCTCTATGAATAAAATTTAAGAATCATGAAATTTATTTCGTTTTATCACTTATCACTTATCACTTTTAAAAAATTCGGGAAAGATGTTTTTATGGCGAAGCAAAAAGGAAGCGGTCTTCAGTCTTCCGCAGGATTGATGAGATATTTTGACGCGGACAAGAAAGCAATTACATTCAAACCGATTTACGTATTACTTGTCGGCGCCGTTGTTGCCTTTTTCGTTCTTGTTATTTCTTATTTCTACGGCACCTGGCCCCTGCTGGTTTAATTGAAAAACGAATGATGAATTCATTTTTCGTCTTTTATTTCTTTTATTTCTTTTATTTCTCTTATTTCTCTTATTTCTTTTATTCTTCTTTATTTTAAGAGTTCAAGAAGCAGCGGCACTGTCTTGATGTGCCGCCGCGCGTTGAGCCGTTTTTTTCCGTTTTTTTCTCATTGATAAACCTTCCGTTTTTGAAAAAATGAGAAGGAAGATGTAGGCGGTTGTAAAAAGAGACATCATGGATGAAAAAAGCATTTCCGTCTACGATATTAAGCAGTGGGCAGCCTGTCCGAGACAGTTGTATTTCAAAAAAAACGCCGAAAAGAAAGGCCGGCCGATTGTTTCAATCTACGAGAACCCGGCCTTTTTTGAAAAAGCCCTGTATCGGGAACTTCTGTTTGCGATTCCGGAACTTGCTCTTCAGTCTTTGCGCGAACCCAATAAAGGTGGCGGGATAGATGAAAATAAGCTGAAAAGTATGTTAAAAGAAACCGCCGGCGAAATCATGGAGGAAATGCTGAGTTTGACTCCGGGAACAAATATGACCGGCACAGGTCCGGACGGTGACGGAAAGGAAAACCGGTTTCTTTTGGATTTTCCGAACGAAAAAACGGAAAGGTTGGCGGCAAACGTTCTCTTAACGGCAGAAAGGCACGGCCCGGATCTTTATAAAAGCGCGGCCTGCCCGATATCCGAAGAAAAAATGTATTATTCTCAAAAACTCAATCTTTACGGGACGCCGGCAAAGGTTTTGATTCTTAAAGAACAAATGGTTCCCTATATGATCCGGCTGTCCAAGCCGCCTCAAAACGGCGTTTGGGAAAACGACAGAGTTACCGCCGCCGCTTATATTATGATTTTGAAAAATGAATACGGTCAAGAAAAGGTTTCGGAAAGCGCGGCGGCCGATTATTTCGGCGAATACCGCCTGTTTCAAATCCGGGCCGCCGACAAGCGAAAAGTTTTCCGCGCCATCCGAAAAATAAAAGACATACAAGACGGAAAAATGCCGGAGGAGAAAAACATCCGGCTTTGCAAACAATGCCTTTACAAAGAAGCTTGCCAGCCGCGGTTAAAATCGTTTTTCTCAAAAATTTTTGAATAAAGCGGAAAAAAGGAATTCAAAAAAGGAAGTCAAAGAAAGGGAAGTCAAAAAAATAAAAAAACACAATCATCAACGCGGCAGTTTGTACAGTTCATCGGATTTCGGGGCCCGAAGAACGCTCATCTGTTCAACTTCCCGTTTCTCATTTTTGTAAATCAGCCGCTTCATCGGGTTTTCGACAATTTCGCCGATAACGGTGGCGGGAATATTCAAATCACGCATCGTCTTCAACACTAAATCCGAATCGGGCGTTGTCAAAACCATATTTCCGCCGGCAATCAGCCGGAAAGGATTCAGCCGGTAGTAACCGCAAATTTTCCGGGTTTCTTCAGCCATCGGAATGCTGTCCTCGTAAACCAAAATGCCGGTTTTCGACGCTTCCGCGATTTCCCAAAGCGCGCCGTAAATACCGCCTTCCGTGATGTCGTGCATGGCATGAACGGAAACGGTTCCGAGGCGGCCGGCGGCAACGCCTTCGTCGATGACACTGATTTGCCGCATCATGGCTTGAGCCCGCCCGACAAAACCGGCCCCGAATTCTTTGGTCAGTTCTTCTTCTTTCTCAAAAGCAATGATTGCCGTTCCTTCCGGAGCGGCTGTTTTCGTCAGAATGACCTTGTCGCCCGGAGCGGCGCCGGCTGAAAAGATAACGTGTTTTTTATCGGAAATGCCGACGGCTGTTGTATTGATGACAATTCGATTCACGGCATCCGTCACTTCCGTATGGCCGCCGATAATGCTGACATCCAAAGATGTTGCCGTTTCGGCAATTTCTGTCATCGTCCTGTCCAAATCGTCTTCCGAAGACCCCGGCGGCAAGAGAATTGTCACAAGAAGACCGAGCGGGCGAACACCGCACGAAGCGATGTCGTTGCAGGAAACATAAACGGCAAGGCGGCCGACTTCTTTAGACGCGCCCGTAATCGGATCGCAAGACAGAACTAAAAATTGTTCGCCGATATCCAAAATGGCGCAGTCTTCTCCAATCCCCGGGGCGACCTTTACTTTTTGATCAAAATGTTTCAGCTTTTGAAACACGATTTGATTTAAGAGGTCGTGGGGTACCTTCCCGATTTCCATTTTATCTCCGCTGGGTCACGGTTTTAACGTGATCAATGATGGATTTATGATCCGGATGAAAATATCATCTCATCAAAACGGGAATTCCTCTCTTACGGAATTCCTCTTTAACGTCGCCGACGGTGTATTTTCCGAAGTGGAAGACGCTGGCTGCCAAAACGGCATCGGCCTCTCCTTTCGTTGCGCCTTCGATGAGGTGCTCCAATGTGCCGACGCCGCCGGATGCGATCACGGGAATGGAAACGGCTTTTGAGACCGCGCGGGTGATGGGCAAGTCATATCCGTCACATGTGCCGTCGCGGTCTTTGCTGGTGAGCAAAATTTCACGCGCGCCGAGGGCTTCAACTTTTTTGGCCCATTCAACGGTATCGATTCCGGTCCCTTCGTTGCCGCCCATAATGACGACTTCATACCAGAACTTTTTGCCGCCTTCTTCAAAGACGTTGACGCCTTTGACGCTGATATCCGGATTTCTTTTGCAGTCAACGGCAATAACGATTTTGCCGGCGCCGAATTTTTCAATGGCTTTGGAAATGAATTGCGGGTCTTTCACGCCGGCCGTGTTGATGGAAACTTTTGTCGCGCCCGCGTCCAAATTCTTTTGAGCGATTTCAAGGGATGAAATGCCGCCGCCGATCGTAAACGGAATGGAAATCTCGGCTGCCGCTTTCTTGATAACATCCAAAATCGTTTCTCTTCCCTGAACGGAAGCGGTGATGTCCAAAAAGACAAGTTCGTCAGCTCCCTGTTTTTCATATTTTTTCGCAAATTCAACAGGGTCTCCTGCGTCTCTGAGTTCTTCAAACTCAATTCCTTTAACAACTCTGCCGCCTTTTTCATCTAAAAGAAGGTCAAGACATGGGATAATTCGCTTTTCTCTCGACATGATTTAAACTGATTTGAAGTAGAATATAAATCTTTTTAGTGAATCCTCGGAAAAAATCAAAAATAAACATAAAAAGAAATCAAAAACAAACATAAAAAGAAACCAAAACGAAAAAAAAGAACAGAGGGAAATAAAAAAGAGGGAAAATAAAAAAGAAAAAAAAGAAAGAGAGGGAGCTAAAAAAGAAAAAAAAGGCGGGGTGCGGAACCGGCCCTTATAAAACGCCTTTTGTGCTTTTGATTTCCTGCCCTTCAATAACGGTTGCCCGTTTCATGGCGTAAGCGAATGCCTTAAACAGTGCTTCCGTTTTGTGGTGGTCGTTTTCACCTTCCACTTTCATATTCATATTGATACCGGCCGCGGACGCGAACGACTCAAAGAAGTGTTTTGTCATCTGCGTGTTGTAAGTTCCGATGATCGGGGATAAAAATTCCGCTTTCATGACCAAAAAGCTGCGGCCGCTGATGTCTATCGCAACTTCCGCCAGTGATTCGTCCATCGGGATGCGGGCTTCACCGAAGCGGGCAATGCCGCGTTTGTCGCCGAGCGCTTTTGCCACCGCCTGACCCAAAACGATTCCGGTATCTTCCACCAAGTGGTGGCCGTCAATGTGCAGGTCGCCGGCCGCTTTGACCGTTAAGTCGCAGCCGGAGTGGCGGGCAAACGCGTCCAGCATATGGTCGAAAAAACCGATGCCTGTATCAATGACAACTTTTCCGCTGCCGTCCAAATTGATTTCAATCGTAATGTCCGTTTCTTTTGTTTTTCTTGAAACGGATGCTTCCCGGACTTGTTTCTGAGACATCGTTCTTCTTCCTTTCGTCATTATATTTCGTAATTATAAATTATAAATACAGCATTATTACCGTTCTTCTTATTTATTTGTATTTTTCAAGAAAACGGTTCCAAAGCGGCAATGGCCTCTTCTAATGTAAATTTGTCCGTATAGAGCGCGCTGCCGACAACGGCGCCAAAAGCGCCGGCCTCTCTTAATTTCAGCAGATCGTCAATAGATGTCACGCCGCCCGATGCGATAACCGGAATATTTACCGAACGGATCAAAGCCTTTGTCGGGCCGTCGTCAACGCCTTTTAAAAGGCCTTCCGTATCAATATTTGTGAACAGGATGTAACCCGCGCCCAATTCCTCAAACTGCTTGCTGACATCCGTCGGGCTTTTGTCGGAAAGTTTTGTCCAGCCTTCAATTGCCACCCGCCCGTTTTTGGCATCCAGGCCGACAATGACGGCGTTTTTTCCGAAACTTTCGGACAAGTCTTTGATAATTTGAGGATTTTGCATGGCGGCCGTGCTCAAAATAACGCGGTCGGCACCGGCAGAAAGCAGTATTTCGGCGTCTTTGAAAGAGCGAATGCCGCCGCCAATCTGAATTTGAACGCCGAGCGGTTTGACCCGCCTGACAATATCTTCAATGACGGGGCTGTTCTTTCGTTTTCCTTCAAAGGCGCCGTCCAAGTCCACCAAATGAAGGGTTTTTGCGCCGCGCGCCACCCAATTTAAAGCCGCCGCCGCCGGATTGTCCAATGAAACCATCTCGCTGCCGGGAACGCCTTGCACAAGCTGAACGCACCTGCCGCCCTTTATATCAACGGCCGGAATAATTTCAAAAGCCATGTTTTTCACTTACGGGATCAATTTTTCGACCGGCAGGACCAAAATGTCTCTCGCGCCGAGCTTTTTTAATTTGCGGATCACCGCAAAAATCGAATCGGCATCAACAACGGCATGAACGGCATATATCTTTTCATTTTTGTCGGGGCTTTGCACTTCCATAACGGTCGGCCCGTTCATTCCGGGAAGAATCTTCTATACGTCGTGCAGCGCTTCTGCCGGCAGATTCATCATAATATACCGCTTGGCTTTTGCCAAAAGAACGCTTTCCACCGCCGTTTCAACATCTCTTATTTTTTCCTGAACCGCCAGACTTTTTTTGTTGGCGATTAAGAACACCTTTGAATCGAAAACAACGTCAATCTCTCTTAATTTGTTGATCATCATTGTCGTTCCGGAGCTGGTGATATCAACGATTGCTTCGGCAACGCCGATATGCGGTGTCATTTCACAAGCGCCGCTGACTTGAATGATTTCAATGTTTCCGATTTTGTTGAATTCAAAAAACTGTTTCGTAATTTCGGGGAATTCTGTTGCAACACGTTTTCCGGAGAGCTCTTCAGGCCGCCGGATCTCCGATGTTTCGGGAACCGCCAAAATAAGCCGTGAATTCCCGTATTTTAAATCAAGCAGGCATTCGACGTCGGCGTTTCTTTCCGTCACCAAATCCAGTCCGGTGACTCCGATATCTGCCGTTCCTTCTTCGACGTAAAGGGGGATGTCGGCGGCTCTCGCAAAGATGAATGTGATTTCCGGGTCGGTTGTTTTGGAAATGAGCTGCCGGCTTTCGTGCCCGCCCCCGAAAACGGGGAGACCGGCGTCTTTGAACAGCGCCAATGTCGGTTCGTGGAGGCGGCCTTTGTTCGGAATTGCAATACGAATCATTTGAATTTTCCTTTTATATTTGATTATCCTTAAACTTTTAAATTTTAGTCTGTACTAACCGTATTGAATACACTGTGCTTATAAAAACTTTATTTTGATACAAAACGTGCGCTTAAAAATCGCGCCCTTCCGCTTCGCACCGGCCGCCTTTTTCCTCTTTTGGAGCCGCGCGCCTTTCCGCGCGCATTTCCCGTTCTCTTCCGCCCGCTGTTCGAAAGGCGTTTTTTTGTCGAATGCGAAAGTTATTTTATATTCGTTCGACTTAGTTCATTCATAATTTGTTTATTAAAGATTTAAGTACAGATTAATTTTTCAAGGCTGGGAGAATCATTATGTTTCCGCAAATCCGAATGAGACGTTTAAGATACGGTAAATTGAAAAACATGGTCAGGGAAAACGCCGTCAATGTCGGTGACCTGATTTATCCGTTTTTTGTTGATGAAACCGCGGCGGAGAAATCGGAAGTCGCGTCCATGCCGGGCGTTATGCGCTGGCCGCTCTCACTGGCGGTCGAAGCGGCCCGGGAAGCTTATGACCTCGGCATCCCCGCCGTTTTGATTTTCGGAATTCCCAAAACAAAGGATGAAAAGGGTACATCCGCTTACGGCGACGACGATGTTGCTCAGGCGGCCATCCGCAGAATTAAAGCCGAATTCGGGGACGATTTGATTGTCATCACCGACCTCTGCCTGTGCGAATACACGGATCACGGGCACTGCGGCATCGTTGATTTTGAAACGCGCGACGTGGTCAACGATCAAACGCTTCCGGTTCTCGGAAAAATTGCCGTCAGCCACGCGAAAGCGGGCGCCGACATTGTGGCGCCGTCGGGAATGATGGACGGTATGATTGAAGCCATTCGTTTGGCGCTGGATGAAAACGGTTTTGAAAAGACGCCGATCATGTCTTATTCTTCCAAATACGCCTCCGTCTTTTACGGTCCGTTCCGGGACGCGGCCGACTCCGGTTTTTGCTTCGGCGACCGTTCGGAATACCAAATGGATCCGGCAAACGGCGATGAAGCGATTCGGGAAACCGAGCTGGACGTTTTGGAAGGCGCCGACATTCTGATGGTGAAACCCGGTATGCCTTATCTGGATATCGTTTACCGGATTAAGCAGGAATTTAAAATGCCTCTTGCCGTTTATCAAGTGAGCGGCGAATATGCGATGATTAAAGCCGCTGCCGAAAAAGGATGGCTGGACGAAGAAAAGTGCTTCCTCGAGGCTTGCGTTTCCATGAAAAGGGCGGGAGCCGATATGATTATTACATATTACGCCAAGGAACTGGCGAAAATTTTGGCGGCAAAAGACCAAAAAAAGGTTTTGGCAAATGTTCCGAAAAGTAAGCGGTGACAGTTATGAATTTTGAAAAATCCGAAAAGTTATACAATGATGCGAAAACATTGATCCCGGGGGGCGTCAGCAGTCCCGTCCGCGCCATTAAACCGTTTCCGTTTTACACCGCGTCCGCGGACGGTTCCAAGATTTTCGATGAAGACGGTAACGCTTTCATTGATTATTGCATGGCTTACGGCCCGATGATTTTGGGGCACAACCATCCCGTTATCAAACAGGCGATTGAAAATCAGCTTGAGAAAGGATGGCTTTACGGCACGCCGACGGCTTTGGAAGTGGAAATGGCCGAGCGGATCAAAGGGCTGTATCCGTCCATTGAAATGATGCGCTTTGTCTCGACAGGTTCGGAAGCGACGATGAGCGCGATTCGTCTGGCCCGTGGCTATACGAAGAAGAACAAGATCATCAAAATCGAAGGCGGTTTTCATGGGGCACATGATGCGGTTTTGGTGAAAGCCGGTTCCGGCGCGACAACGCACGGTGAGCCGAATTCGCCGGGCATTCCGGCGGGCGTCACGGAACACACGCTTCAGGTGCCTTATAACGATATTGAAAAAATGGCGGAAGTGATTGAAAAAAATAAGACGGATATGGCCGCCGTTATTCTTGAACCGGTTCTCGGAAACATCGGACCGGTTTTGCCCGAAGGCGATTATTTAAAAGAATTGAGGACGCTGACGGCAGAAAATGATGTTCTGCTGATTTTCGATGAAGTCATCACCGGATTCCGGCTGGCGCCCGGCGGCGCTTCGGAGTATTACGGCATCAAGCCGGATTTAACGACGCTCGGCAAAATTGCCGGCGGCGGTATGCCGATTGGAATTTTCGGCGGCCGGAAAGATATTTTGGAATTGATTTCCCCGAGCGGTCCGGTTTATCAGGCCGGCACGTTCTGCGGGAGTCCGTGTTCCATGTCGGCCGGTATTGCCATTCTGGATTACATGAAGGAGCATAAAGTTCAGGAGACATTGAACAAGCGCGGCGCAATTTTCCGCAAAATGCTGTCCGATGTCGTCGGCGACAAAAAACCGGATTATTATGTCGGCGGCTTGTCCTCGCTGTTCGTCATTTTCTTCGGCGGCAAACCCCTGAATTATCAGGAGGTTTTAAAATGCGATGCTGCGGGTTACATGGAATTTTTCCACAGAATGCTGAGATCGGGCGTGTTCCTCCCGCCGTCCCAGTTTGAAACAAACTTCATTTCATTGGCGCACACCGACGAAGATTTCAGCCGGACGGCTGAGGCTGTTGAAAAGAATTTGATTTGAGGTATTTGAGAGAGGATAAAGCTCTAAAAAGCCTAAAAAGCTCTAAAAACAACGGGAAAATGGATATGATTATCGGAACAAGGGGAAGCCGGCTCGCGTTGGTTCAAACGCGTAAAGTCGCCGCGCTTTTGAAAGAAAAGGGAATTGAAACGGACGAGCAGATTATCAAAACCGACGGCGACCGTTTTACTGACCGCCCGCTGTATCAGGTTTCAACGGGCGTCGGCGCTTTTGTTCGTGAATTGGATGACGCGATGGTTGCGGACGGGATTGAAATTGCGGTTCACTCTATGAAAGACCTTCCGACCGCCCGGCCGCCGGAATTGATTACGGCGGCGGTTCTGCCGCGCGATTCTCCTTATGATGTTCTTTTAACACCGGAAGGTTTAACGATTGATGAGCTCCCGAAAAACGCGGTCATCGGAACCAGTTCCATGCGCCGCCGCGCCCAGCTTCTCCGGTATCGCGGAGATTTGGTTATCGAAGAGTTGCGCGGCAATATTGATACGCGCCTTCGAAAATTGGAAGAGGGGCAATATGACGGTATCATTTTGGCCGAAGCCGGTTTGGAACGCATGGGCTGGACGGACAGAGTCCGGACAAGATTGGACATAGATATGTTCTGCCCGTCGCCGAATCAGGGAACGGTGGCCGTTGTCGCGCTGGCCGGAACACCCGCGGTTAAAGCTGTTTCTCTTCTCAACGATGAAATGTCTCAAATCGAAACCAAGATTGAAAGACTCGTTGTTCGCGATTTGGAAGGCGGTTGTACAACACCGATCGGCTCTTACGCCAAGTTTGAACAAAACGGCACAAAGATTCGTGTCCGCGCCGAGGTTTTATCCTGTGACGGCACGAAAAGTATCAAAGTGGATGAAAAGATTTCCGCCGGCAACTGGGAAAAAGAAGCGGAAGCGCTCGGCAAATTTTTGGCCGATTCCGGCGGTAAACTGCTGGCCGAAGAAGCCGTCTGTCATATTCGGGAATTGAAGGGCGAAAAAGGAACGAATTAAAGGAAATTGACGGAAAAATTAACGAAAAATTAACGA
Organism: Methanimicrococcus sp.; assembly: GCA_009783635.1. GTDB lineage: Archaea > Halobacteriota > Methanosarcinia > Methanosarcinales > Methanosarcinaceae > Methanimicrococcus. The sequence goes on from WRDC01000023.1 coordinate 14,594, forward strand.
AAAATTAACGAAAAATTGACGGAAAATTGACGGAAAAGATTAACGGAAAAGACTAAAAGGAACGAACGAACGTGTATCAAACAGCAGGCGTCACTCTCAGAAATCCGACTCTTTTGGCGGCAGGAATCCTCGGGACAACCGGCGCGTCCATGACCCGTATGCTTTTGAAGGGCGCCGGCGGTGTTGTGACAAAATCCATCGGCCCGGTTCCCGTTTACGGACATCCGAATCCTTCCATGATTGCGTTAAACGCGAACGGCGGCAAAGGCGGGGTTTTTGGATATCTGAATGCCATGGGCCTCCCCAATCCTTCTTATGATGAATTCCGGCAGGAAATCGAAGCCGTTAAAAAATCCGTCGCCGGCGCGCCCGTCATTGCCGGCATTTTCGGAGGCGGCGCCGAAGATTTCGTTACGGTTGCGAAAGGACTGATGCCGTCCCGGCCGGACGCTTTTGAACTCAATGTCAGCTGCCCGCACGCCAAGGGATACGGCGCCGACATCGGCAGTCAGCCCTGTCAGGTCGAAGAAGTGACGGCGGCGGTTAAAAACGCGGTGGACGTTCCCGTCTGGGTCAAACTGACGCCGAATGTTCCAAATATCAAAGACATCGGAAAAGCGGCAGAGGCCGGCGGCGCGGACGCGGTTGTCGCGATCAATACCGTTCGCGGAATGGCGATTGACATTCA
>WRDC01000024.1 GCA_009783635.1 Methanimicrococcus sp.
CGTCAGATTATTCCCCTTTTACTGATTTTCATTGTTGCCGCTGGACTTGTTTTCTCCATTTGTTCACAAACGGGTTTTATGGATCAGTTCCAAACTAGCAACCACTTTCAAGTTTTAAGTAATGATGAGGACGTTCATTTTACAGCAGGTACGAGTTTTATTTATGAAACCCAACTGCTTAGAGTCAGAAGTGTTGAAAAATGGGTCACACCGATTAAAATAAGATATGAAGGAAATCCGACAAATGAAGACATTGAAATCTTAAATAAAATTATCAAAGATTTCAATAAAATCAATGGATTTCCGGGAATGAAAATTGTTGATAAAGATGAAAATGTCCTTTTAATTTTTGCACCAAAAGAAGCAATGCCTGAAATTCAGCAATAGTATAATTTAGGAGAGATTGATAAAGGCATATGCCAACGTTTTTCAGAAAGAGGGGAGATTAAACGAGCCATTATTGTCATCGAGTCAGATGTTGACCAAGATTATAAAAACAGCGTCCTTTTACATGAAATTTTTCATATGGTTGGATTTTATGGCCATGTTTATGATGATACAAGCATTTTGAATCGAAATAGTGTACCTGTTTTCGGTGCGTCAGGTGTGGATACATTGGCATTGAAGATGTTGTATAATCCTGAAATTACGATTGGGATGAGTTATTTAGAGCTGATTGACTATTATCAGGATAAAGAAATTTGAAATTGATGTCGAAATTATTACCCTAAAATTGGTTGTAAAAAAAGCCAAATTAAAAGAATTAGAAAATGAACTGATTTGAACTGATTAATTAGACCAAGGGAGTGTTTAAACTTCATGACTGCTGATGAAGTCATGAAATTATACACTTTTTGATGAAGATGAGATATAATCTGGGGTGATTGGATGAAAAAATCAATTGGAATTTTATTATTGTTTTTTTTGATATTATGTGTCATTGTTGCCGGCTGTATTTCAAATAATGGCAACTCAGAAGAAAATGCATTTGTACCGGATAATTTTTTAAAATTAACAGTTTTGTCCGAAAATAATACAACACTTACAATGGTTTTTGATGAAGACTTGACTTCCGGTTTCCATTGGAAACTTACGATGGGACCTGATGACGTTTTAAAAATTATAGCGGATGAAAAAATGCCGGCGGATGATTTGCCTCAAGAAATTGAAAAACATAAATGGATGTTTGAAGGAAACAAAACGGGGACCACAGAATTGAAATTTGAATATATCAATCAGTTAAAAAACGATACACCTGAAAGATATGCATATACTATAAGAAATACAAACGGAAACTTGGAAATTTTATCTTTCTCTTCATTTTCAGGCAACAGAACCCGACATAATCCGTATGCGGAAAATGCTCCATATTCAGAAAAAATAGGGTTCACCGAGAATAATACGATATTATTTTTTTCGGGTCAATCTATGTCATCATCCGGAGGCGGAGCAAATGATTGGGAATTAGAACACAATCTAAATTATATATTAATTGTGAATAAAACCGAGACTCATAACTTGACTGACCCTTCTGACGGAAGATATTGGTGGGAAATTGAAGGGAAAAAGGCGGGAAATACTACATTATCTTTTAATTATGTGAATAGTGAATTAGGCTTAATTTCTGAAATTGTTTGCGAAATTCAAATCAATGAAAATAAAGAAATGGCAATCCTGAATATAAGTTATAATTCGATAAAAAGTGACCCTATGCCTTATCATGCTGCCGGTAAATACTAAAAACAGGGACCTGTACTATAATAAGCATCCGCATAAGGTTTGTAATCAAACCATATCTTGTATTTTGAAACTGATTAATAGACCAAGAAGTGCTTAAACTTCGTGACTGCTAATGAAGTCATGAAATTATGCACTTCTTGATTGAAAATAAAGAAGAAATAAATTCTTCACTTTGTCATAATTTCAATCATTCTGCCGGCGACTTGGCTCAGTTTTTTGTCGCCGCCCATGTCATAAGTGACGCAGCCTTCCGCAATCGCCTGTTCGGCGGCCTTGAAGATCTTTTTGGACTGTGCCGTTTCGCCGAGGTAATCCAGCATCCACGCGCCGGCCAAAATGGTGGCGTAGGGATTGACTTTGTCCATGCCGGCGTATTTCGGCGCGGAACCGTGCGCCGGCTCAAACATGGCGTAATTGTCGCCGATGTTGGCGGAATAAATCATGCCGATGCTGCCGACAAGCGCGGAACATTCCTCGCTGATGACATCCATAAACAGATTGGTGGACAAAAGAACGGTTTGGTCAAACAGCTGCGGGTTCTTGATGAGCTGCATGGCGATATTGTCGATGTGGTATTCCCAAATGTCGATGTCGGGGTAATCTTTGGCCACCTCTTCGACAACTTCTAAAAACGTACCGCAGGTCTTTTTCAAAATGTTGCTTTTGTGAATCGGAACAACCGCTTTGTATCCTCTGCGCCTCGCTTCTTCAAAAGCGTATTTGGCGATTTTGCGGGAAGCGGTTTTTGTAATTTTGCGGATGGCAATGAAAACGTCATCGGTCAGCTGAACTTCTTCACCGATGTATAATCCTTCCGTTCCTTCTCTGACGCAAACGTGTTCAACGGGACCGAGAGGACCTTCCACGCCCGGAATCGTCTTAATCGGACGGACATTGGCGTATAAATCAAAAGCCTTGCGGATGGACACGGCAACACTGCGCGGAGAGCCGATGCCGCCGGGCGTTGTTGTCGGGCCTTTGAAACAGGCGTCGGCCTTTTTCATCGTTTCCCAAGTTTCCGGCGGAATCAAAGAGTTGCCTCCGTTTTCTTTCCACCACGCTTCGCCGGCGTCGCACATTATAAATTCAACTTGCGTTCCGGAAGCTTTCAAAACTTTAAGCATGGCATCAACCAATTCAGGTCCTACGCCGTCTCCTCTGATAACGGCCGCTGTTTTCGTCATTCTATAATCACCTTGCAAATAAAACAAATCTTGAAAAATATTTGAAATTCTACGTTGTCAATACAATCCAATAATAAAATGTTTCCGCTTCATGAAAGTCAGCGGCGGGACCGCTGAAAATAAATGAGAACGGCTCAACAAAAAAACAAATCAAATGAAAAGACAGAACATCTCAAATGAAAAGACAGATATCTGAAAACGGCAGAAAAATCAGGCTTTAATGCCTTCTTTTTTCCAAATTTCAAATGCTTCGACGACTTCCCGGCCCTCGACAAAAATCATGCCGTTCTTTTCACCGTAAGCCTTTGCGTCTTCTTTTGACAGCGCCTTGCCGTTTGCGTCATCCAGCATTTCACAGACAACCATGGCGGGCGTCGTTCCCGCCATCAACGCCAAAGCGACGGAAAGCTCCGTCTGGCCGCGGCGCTCATCCAGCAGTCCGGCGGAAGCGCGAAGCGTTGCCGTGTGGCCGGGCGTTCGAAATTCTGAAGCGAAATCCGCCGGTTTTCCTTCCAGCGCCGTTTTGGTCATTTCGCCGAGGCGGCGAATCGTATAGGACCGGTCATCATCCGGAATGCCCGTCCGGTTCTTGCGGTGGTTGACCCAAAGGGAGAAGGAAGACTTTTTATCGTATTGAATATCGCCTTCTTTTTCAGCAAAGGTGCCGATTTCAAGTTTCGGGCTGATTTGATCATTCGCTGCCGCCGCCGTGACAACATCCGCCATAAACGGCAGTTTTAAGATTTCCGCGGCTTTCGGACTGACCGCAACACAAATTAAGCCGCCGCCGTCTTTTCTCATCCGTTTGACATCCTGAGGTAAAACGGCCGTTGCGGGAATAACAAAATCCGTCTCCCCTTCGCGCTTTTCGGAATCATAAAGGAGGAAAAACTTCCCCTCGCGGATGACCTGAAGTATTTCTCGGATTTTCTGCGGATATTTGCCGTCGTTTTTGTTTTGATTTTTGTTTTCCATTCACTTCACCTTTTCATTCGAATACCGATTTTCAGATTCACCGGCAATCGTCAAAATTGCCGACCACGACCGTCACTTCCTCGCCGTCCGTCAGATTCAATGCCTCCCGCATTTTGACGGGGGCAATCATTTCCAGCAGGTCTGTTTGATAATGCGTTCTTTCGGGAACAATAATATAACCGCGGATAGCGTTGATTTTTGCGGGATAGCAATCGCTGGCGCCGTATGTCCGCTGGCCGTCGGAAAAGCCGTCGATTTTAATGCAAGGCAATTCTTCCATCTTTTTCCGCGCGTCAAAACAATATTCTTTGATTTTCACATTCAGAGTGCCCGGAAACGGCGTAAATCCGAGTTTTTCCTGAAACTGCTTCATATAGCCGCTGACTGAAATGTAGTATTGGCCTTCGCCGAGACCGGAAACGACAACGCCTTCCAGCTCTGTTTTTTCCTTGACGTTGAAAATCTTTTTGTAGTCGGCAAACTCTTTTGATAATAACTTCATGCCGGCCGGCGCGATTTTAACATTTTGGCCGGACGGGCTGATATCGCGCTCGATCAAACCCCGCTCCTCTAAATATTTCAAATTGCGGGAAACCGTTTTGTCACTGGATTTTAAATCTTTTTCCAAATCCTTCGCCGTGATACGAACGGGTTTTTGATCACATCCGAGAAGAGCCAGCGTTTTTAAATATTTGATTTGATCCATTTCGGAAATCTCCATAGCGTCACAAACGTATCTCAAAAATAAGATGATTCTCAAATATGAGATGTTAATCCTATTTAATCTTTTTATCCGCTTTATTGAATATGCTTATATGTGATTGCCAACTTTTCTTCGGATATTCATAATTGAAAAAGGGATTAAGGGATTAAGGGATGAAGGGATTTTATGTTTGAAGAAGGAAATGAAGTCGGAAATGAAGTTGAAATTAAATGTCCGAACTGCTCCCCGGCGGACGAGATATGGCATGAGATTTTAAAACCGGGCCAGAGTCCGGTCGCCAAATGCATGGACTGCGGGCATGTGCACAGCTACCGCGTCCCGCGCGTGAGAATGAAAACCGTCAAAGTCATTGTCAGCCAAATGGACCAATCCGTTGTGATGCAGACGCTTCTGGACGAAAAAGAGCGTTTTTTCGTAGACGATGAATTCGTTGCGGATGACCAGCTGACGGGAGATGTCACGCCGATCATAATCACTGTTTTGGAATGCGGCGATAAAAGAAAGCCGGCCGCCGCTGTCAAAGAGATTGATACGATATGGGGCCGCGCCATTGACGAAGTGACTGTCAAAATCGCGATTCAGCAAGGGGAAAAAACAGAGCCGGTCGAATTAAAAGTTCCGGGAGATTTTAAATTTGTCGTCGGCCAAAATGTCAGAATCGAGGGCAAAGATTATCCGATCGTTTCAATCAAAATCCGTGGCGGCAGTTTCAAATCCCGCGACGGTGACTATGTGCTCGCCAAAAAGATCAAGAGGGTATACGCGAAAAAGCCGTATCAGGGAAGGCGCGGAAGATATTGATACATTTTTTCATTTCGTTTTCCCATTTCGTTTTCCCATTTCGTTTTACCATTCCGTTTTACCATTTCGTTTTTTCATTGATTGATTTTAAAAATCCCCTTGACCTCATCCGCAACCAAATCCTTCAAATCCGACCCCGTGTCCATCAATTCCGGCAGCAGTTTCAGCGTGACATAAGCCAAAACGATTAAAACGACGCCGGACCCGGCTTTGCCGATGTAATGGTGAGCGATTTCAAAACTGTTGACGCCAAACCACAAGTCACCGGAAGACGCGACAACGAAAGCGTTGCGGACCAAATTTAAAACATAAATCGTCGGCACCACGGCGAGAAAAGCCAAAGCTTGGCGCTTTGGGCCGGAACGGCGGGCCGTTAAAACAAGGCCGGTGAAGAAAGCGATGCTTTCAATGGCCGTGCAGGCCAAAATGACGCCGGCAAAAGTGCCGTTGTAAGCGATTTTATCATAAGCGGTTTGAACGGCGTCATAACCGAAAACGTTCAGGAGATAAACGGTTTGGGAGGCAACGCTTTCAATCAGCGCGTGATTCAGGAAACCGATCCATTGAAACGGCATATAAATGATGCAGACGACGGCAACCAATTTGGTTAAGTCAAAAAAGGCGGCGGCTTTTTTATCTTTTTTATCTTTTTTATCCGATGATTCGGCGGCGGGATGATCCGGATTCTCCGGCCGCATTTTGTTTTTGAATGACCGGACGGCAAAAAGCGAAAGAAGAAGACAGAATAAAAAGAGGAGAACGACCAAAATGATGTTGACGTAGTCCGCTTTTTCATAAAAAAAGGGAATCAGCGTCACCCAGTAAAAGCCGAACAAAAGCCAAGCGACCCCGCCGAGAATTTCGGCAATTTTGTTGTCTTTTTTGAAAAGCAAACAGACAACCATGACCGCTACAGAAATCCACATAATGCTGCTTGACATTTGAGACCTCTCGCTTTCTTCAATGATATCATTTTTTTATTTTTCATTTTTTCAATGCTTTTCTGATATCAAAATAAAAAGCAGGTGAATCAAAAACCCGTGAATCAGAGTTCATCATATTTTTTCAAAATTTCTTCAAAAGAGTCGGCAATGTAATCCAATTTATCCTTGCCGAGTCCGAATGTGCTCATCTTGAAATTCTTCGTCAGGCCCGGTTTGATGCCGTGGATTTTCTTTTCTTTTAATTCGTCATAAAGGAAATAGCGCCCTCTTTTTACTTTTTCCGAGATTTTAAAGAAACCCGGCGCTTCAAAAAACATCACGTCATGACGGTGCGGCTGCTGCCCGAACAAAACGAACTGTCCGGTATCCTCCAAACGCTTGATGAAATATTGAGCCGACGCAACTTCTCTTTCCCAATTTTCAAGCCGCGTTCTTTGAACGACTTCGGGGAAAGAAGCCATCAGCGTCATAATCGGAGCGCCGCGGGATGTGCAGCCGAGAAGTTCAACCTCTTTGACTTTGTTGTGAACGGATTTCCGAAACAACTGCGCGGCCGCCTCTTCTCCGCAAACGCCGAGAACGCCGACCGGACCGCTGGCCGCCATTGATTTATGGCCGCTGCCGGTGATGTAGTCAACGCCCAGCTCTTTGGCGCTGACCGGCATGCGCCCGATGGCATAAGCGCCGTTGAGCAAAACCGGAATTTCGAATTCGTGAGAAATTTGAGCAATCTTTTTGACGTCCGGCAAATTGCCGTAATTGCCGTCGGGATAAGTAATCAAAGTCAGGAGAGGTTTTTTGCCGCGTTCTTCAATACCGGTTTCAATGGCGTTCAGAAAATCTTCCGGCATCACTTCTTTTTCGGGCTTTTTCGTTAAAACAACATCCAAGCCGGCGCATTCGGCGGCGACTTTGCTTGAATAGTGCGCCCAGCCGTCCATGATAACATAATTGTCAAAACTGCCGCTCTTCGCCGCCGTGTGGGCCAGCGTGTGCATGACGGCAAATTTGGATTCGCGGGCGCCGTTCATAACGCGGGCGGCATCCGTTCCCAAAAATTCGGGAAGCGCTTTATGCACGAATTCCTCGATCGGCGGCTTTTTGACCAAATCCAAAGCGCCGTTACAGTAATCACAAACAGAATAGCCGTCCCCCCATTCAATTAAAGCGTCCTTGGCGGCTTGTGTCAGGAGACCGGCGGTTTGCAGAGGGTCGATGTTGACAGAATCGAGCGTGTCGCGTTTGATGTATTGAAACATCTGAAGTCGATTATCATTTGAAGACATAAAGAGCCTCTCATCATTCGATAAAAATCAATAAAAAATGTATCCGGCATCAAAAATTGCCGGCGGACCGAGGGATCAAAAAAATTATTTTTGCTGAACGGCTTTGATGAAAGCGTTTGAAAAATCGTCACACATTAACACGATTTTGGAGGCAATGTCCTTTAAAATCTCAATCGGCTTTTCGCCGGGCATCGTTTTAATGTAGAGAACCGGTTCTCTTTCGACGGAGTTGGAAAGTCTTTTCACGTCATAAAAAGCGGTTTCAACGCGCGGGTCTTCCAAAAGCGTCGCTTTGATAATATTCATGAGGGTGTGGGTTTCCCCTTTGACGAGAATTTCTATTTCGTCTTTGCCTTGAGAAAGAATTGTAATTTCCATAATTTAATCTCACTTTAAAACTGAATCAATATCTGTAAACATTTAAACAAATAATTTCTGATTATTACGCATCGGTAAAATTCGGGAAAAGGAAATGAAGGCATCAAAGAATGCCTTTTCCGTATCCGTCAGCCAATTTGCGGCGTTCGCGGTTGCCGCAGTTGCCGCAAACCAAAACATCGCCGTCTCTTGTCAGCGGCGTTTTGCATTTGGAGCAATAGGCTTTCAAAACGCCGAGGTCGCTCTCAACGGTAGACAGACCGATTTTGCTGCTGTCGATTACTTTGGCGCGGACGATGTCGCCGACAGAAAATTCATCGGCAACAGACTTGGCAAAGCCGTCTTTGATGTTGGAAACATAAATTTCGGCATTTCCCTTGTTAACGATTTCTTCGCCCAAGCTTTTTTCCGCCGCGACCAAATCAACGCGGGCGTTGGATTCGCGGACGTCGGTAATCGAGACAATGACAATGTCGCCCTCGGTGATGGTGTTTAATGTCTTTGTCTTCGGGATGATTGTAATCATGCGGTGTTCGTTGTTGATGCCGACAACGCCCATCACGGTTGAGCGGATCGTGCCGTCATCGTTAACGGTTCCGAAACCGGGTTTGTATTCTTCGATTGTTCCGACGGCTTCGCCCGGAAAAACGAATTGTTTCGTTTTCTCGTAAATGATTTTTTCGGGACGCTTTTTCTTCTCGCCGGGTTTGCGGCCGCCTCTGCCGCCGCGGTCTCCGCGTCCGCCGCCGTTCCGGTCACGCCCGCCTCTGCCGCCGCCGCGGTCACCTCTGCCGCCGCGGTCGCCTCTGCTGTCGCGGTCGCCTCTGCTGTCGCGGTCACCTCTGCTGTCGCGGTCGCCTCTGTTGTCGCGGTCGCCTCGGCTGTCGCGGTCGCCTCTGCTGTCGCGGTCGCCTCTGCTGTCGCGGTCACTTCTGCTGTCGCCTCTGCTGTCGCGGTCGCCTCTGCTGTCACGGTCGCCACGGCTTTCGCGGTCGCCTCTGCTGTCGCGATCAGTGGGTTTGCCGCGTTCGCTTCTGCCGCTGTCGCCGTTCAAACTTTCCGCCATCAAACTGCTTCTGACCGGAACTCTGCGTTCGCCGCGGGGCTCGTCATCCGCGCTTTCATTTCTGCTTTTGCTGACGCTGACTTTCCGTACAGGTTTTTCCGCTGCCTCATCTTTTGGGGCAATTTCGGGCTTGGGTCTGCGCGGAATTCTTGATTTATTGGAAACTTCTTCGGAGACGGATTCGACCGTTTCCGGCATTTCTTTAGGTTCTTCAGTCTTGGACGACATGTCCTTCAATCTTCTTCTGATCGGCTTTTTTTGAACTCTGCTCATAAAATGAACCTTCGTAATTTGATAATTGTGAAAGCGCCGACCCGATATCCTTTTGAGGAGGGTGGCGGATTTGTATCTGACGGATATCCGTGTTTATTATTCACTCGGTTTATGTAATAGACATTTAACATAGATAAAATTGCGTGCTTTTGCAGCTTTCTCTTTTACACGATGTTTTGGCCGGATTCGATTCTGTAAATTTCAACGGCAATCGTTTGAATGTCCTTTTTGTGAAAATCAAATGTTTTTCTGACCGGAAAATCTGTTATAAAGTAGCCTGTTATAACAGCGGGTTTAATAAATTTTTCGATAAAAGCGCGGCTCCCTTTATTGTGGATGGAATAAATGACATTGCCCGCTTTGAGCGCCGCTTTTAAAAACGGCCGGTCATTTCCTTTTTCTTGCGCTCCGAACGGCGGATTCATGAGAACCGTATCGGCCCGTTTCAATTCTTTGGATTCGATACGTTCCGGAATTTCAGAGATATTTGAAACGGAAAAACGGATTGTTTCATTCACGCCCGTTTCGCCTATTTTTTCCGACATTTCGGCCGCATTTTTAACGGCGCTTGAGATGGCATTTTCGTCAATGTCGAATCCGACCACAACTTTTGCGCCGAGAAGCGCGGCGCCGATTGAAAGGATGCCGGTGCCGCAGCCTAAATCGTAAACCGTTTTCCCGACGATGTCGCCGCTCATGAACGCCAAGTGAAGAAAAGGCGCGGCCACCGTTGCCGGCGTTTTATATTGTTCATAATTGACATTCGGCGTTTCAAACCCTTCCACTTTTTCAAGCGCAATTTCCAGCTTTCTGAGTTTCATGAATGAACCGCCTTTGAATTTTTAATTCAATCCTGCCCGCCTTCTAAAATTTCATCCAAAACCAAATCTTCCCATGCCCGCTCGCCCAAAACGATTTCAAACTCTTCGGGTGTTAAAACGGGAGCGGGATATCGGCCGGAATCATCAATGGCAAGCCTCGGGCAAGCGGTGTTCACAAAAGCGTCCGCTTTGAATGAAAGCATTTGATCGGGCGTCACCAAATCCATAAACAGAATAAACGCCTGTTTTTTGTGCGCCTCAGCTTTCGTTTTTAAGGATTCGGCTAATTTTTTCCGATACTGACCGTTTTTAACAGAAACCAAAATACAGAATGTTTCAGCATCCGCCGCGTTGCCGATGACCGCGCTTCGCTGCATTAAAAATTTTCGGGAATTGAGTTCTGAAACTTCGCCCGTAAACGGATCAGCGCAGACGACGCGCTTTTTGGATGACAAAGCGGCGCCGATCGGATGAAACTGGCCGCTGCCGATGTAGAGAAAAACGTCACACTCTTCAGCATCTTTTGAATGCGCCGCCGAAAAATTGCAACCGAGAATCTGGCCCGGATGGGCGATACGGCTGTCACCGTTTGCTGTGACGACCGTCTTCCCGACACCTTCCAATATCTTTTTGGCTGTTTCCAACTGATGAACATGCTGGACCGTGGTCAAAAGGCCGACAGTTTGTTCGGGCAGCAGCGGAATTGCCGCTGTCACCGCATTGGTTATATCCGCATTGGAGCGGGCTTCGATGAAACAAACCTTTTCCTCAGCCGCCCCTTGTTTTAATTCGGAATGGCCGAAATGGAACAGAACATCAACGCGTTCCAAAAGACGCATATCCAAATCACAAGCGCCAAAACACGGGTCGGCTGAGATGTAAACTGAAACACCCGTTTTTTCTTCGATTTGAGAAGCGATATTCAGGGCGTGCTTTTTCAAACCTTCCGGAAACTGAAGGCCGACAACGATTTTATCTGTTCTCTTACCGGAAGTTTGCAAAAGCGTTTCGATTTTGTCAAAAACCGTCCGCATTTCAAAATCATAAGAAGACGGCGAAACGACAGACAGGCGGCTCATTTCACGCCTCCGGTCACCGTGACGCCTTTTTCGGAAACATCAATGCTGACCAAAACCGTCACATCCGTGCCGGTCTTCTTTTTGATGTCGGTCGCACCGTCACCGCGTTCGATGACACAATAGACGCCGGCAATATCGACAGCCATTTCCTTCAAAGTTTCCAAAAGCGGAAGCATTGTCCCGCCCGTACTGATCACATCATCAACGATTAAAACGTGATCGCCTTTTTGAAGACCGTTAATAAAAAGGGATCCTTTAGAATAGCCGGTGGACTGGGACAATTCTATTTCACCGAGCAGGCCGTATTTCCTCTTGCGGATAATTGTAACGGGGCGCCGCGCTTTTAAAGACAGGGCTGTCGCAATCGGAATCCCCATGGCTTCGACAGTGACGATTTTGTCATAATCATTTTTCTGCACCGAAAAAATGTAATCGGCAATTTCCTCTAAAATCGCCGGGTCTGTTTTTGGAATACCGTCAGAAATCGGGTGAATGAAATAGTTGTAAATTTGCCCTCCGGATTCCTTTTGAATCACGGGAGCATCCTCTAAGGACTTTTTTAATTTATCAAGCATATTTTTATTCAAGGGTGATTTCGATATTTATAGGTTTATCACGGGGAAAAAGGGAAGAGGTTGAGAAAAGGAAAGCCAAACCGGACCAATGAGATGCATCCCATTCTCGTTCAAAAATGTTTACTTTTCGTGCAATATATGCATTTTCGTGCAAAGCAAAAATTTAGAAATGTTTTTAATTGTGTTGTGTTTCATCTCTTAAGATGATGAGGTTACACGTGAAAAAGGATTGAAGATCGACTGATCACTTTTCATTTTTTAAAAAACAGCTTAAACCCCTGTCTTCATTTGTTTGTTTCATGATTCGCCGGCTTCGGCCGGTCCGGTAAGGGGTTTGGATTCAGTCCGAGTGGTCAATGGCGCCGACCTAAAATTCGACGTCAGAATCGATTGATGGGTTCAACCACCGCCTCCCGCACATCGTTAAACCCCGCCCCGCCTTTACAATGATTGCGAATTGAAATGCGGATTTAACGCTGCATCAAAATATTGTTTCCTTTTAATCCAAATAAAACCGTCTGTTTTTGAGATAACGGCGACATCAGCGGGGCCGCCGACCGTTTCCATGTCGAACGAAATTGTTTCTTTGAAAGACGTGATATTAACAAGGGTCTCGGCCATCGAAGCGAGTTGGGGTTTTTGAAGGATTTTAATAACTTCAAAAGTTTGATCCAGATTGGAATCTACAATTTCGTTAATTTGATTTAATATTGTTTCTTTTTCCGCTTTCGAGGAACAATGTGTGCTTATTATATTTTGCGTCTCCCTGAGAAGTTCTCCGCTGAGGCCATATAAAAATGTGTGTACCATTTCAGATTGTGCATATGTAAATACGCGGCCGTTTGTATTTTCATCTTTCTTGAAGATATACATTAACTTATTATTTCGGCATTCTGATAAAATTATCTCAGTGACAATCGGCCACATTTCTTTTTCACCGTATCCGGCAATGACAAATCCAGATCTCTGATGCATTATTTTTTTAAAATAGATATCGGTTATTGCATCTATCGGTTCTTTAAATGAATTATAATAATCTCCGTATATGTTATTCATGTCCTGGATAACATTTTTTTCGCCTAGGATACTTTTGATATATTTAGAATCGTCAACGTTGGAATTTTCAACATTTTCCTTATAGGATGTTAAAAGCTTTGCCAGATGCTTAAAAATCTCTTCCGTTGTATTTTTTTGCGGCATTTCGCCGCCCTGTTGTTCGCCGCCATACGTTATCAAATCCAACTCTCTTTTTATTAAAAAATGAAATCCTAAAAAGGATTTATAAGTGTATATTTTTTGATCTTCGATTGATACAGGTGTCGTTTCAATGAAATTAAGAAAATCTTTTGCATACTCTTCAACGTAATTATACGTTTTATTTGCAATTTTTTTCCGATGTAATTTTATTAAAGTTTCCCACGGAATGCCATAATAATTTGCGTTACCGTAAACCATTATACCTATCGAATGACCGTAAGATACGGCAAACAATTTATTAGCATACGGATAAGTTTTTTCATGGCCGTTTTCTGTTGTTATCGTTTGAACACTGTCAGCAGCCATGGCTATGCCTTCTTTGTTAGTGATTACAATTCCGACTGTCATAATAACGATAATGGCTCTGATTATAAAAATAAGTTTTTGATAAAAATTAAAAATCAAAAATATTAAAATTTTTAAAAAGCGCCGCCAATGCGATTATGGCAGCGGCCGGGGCTTAAATCCTTGACATCATTTCAGCGCCCGGACAGACCGAGACAGTTTAACTCGCCGAAAATGTCACAAAAAATGATGACATTGAATTATTTTCAAGCACCTGTGACCGAGAGTAACCCTTCCGGCACATTGAAAATTGCGTGTTGTTCTCATCATGAATCTAAAAAAATAAAAAAGGAAGAAGGAAAAGAGATGTGGCCTGTTTTTTAAAAAATTAAAGGAATGAAAGTTTGATTCTCATCAAACCTTCAAATTTTTCGGGTCCGCGCGTGTTCTGTCGACCAGTTCCTGTCTCTTGCCGGCGTTCCAGCCGTCAACGGACTGGAGGTAGCCGGTAATTCTGGACAGATGGTCGATGTTGCAGGAACCACATTTCGGGCAGCATTCTTTGATGCCTGAAGCGACGTAGCCTTCGTCTTTACACACCGTCATATCGCGTGTGAAGGCGAAGTAGCCGGTGTGCGTGTTCTTGGCGATGTGCATTGCCATCTCCTGAAGGCCGTCGGGGTCGGGCGTACCTTCGCCGAGCCAGATATGGAGGATGTTTCCGCCGTCAACGATCGGGAAGAAAGTTTGCTCGTAATTGATTCTTTCAATAATTGAAATGTCCGCGCCCGGCGGGATATGGGTGCCGTTGGTGTAGTAAACCGGCAGGTCCTTTGTGGTGCCAAGCTCCTTTTTGGTCAGTTCGACATCGCCGTTCATATGGTTTTCAGCTTTATCGGCATATTCCGGATGCAGAAGGTCTGAGACGGCAAATCTCTGAGCGGTTGTCTCGGCGGGCGTTCTGGCAAGGGCAATTTCAATGCCGTTTTCCAAAGACAGCTTCTGAGCATACATTTTCATTTCATACATGATACGGACAGCAAATTTATAGGAATCCTTGGATTCATAAATGGCTTTTCCGGTGTGGTATTGAACCATTTCATTGATGCCGACAACGCCGATGGTGTAGACGAGACTGTCAAAGTCAACGGCAATGGCGCCTTTTTGGCCGGTGTTCGGATCTTTTGGCGTCATCGAAGCGAACGGAATCCTGTTGCATTCCAGCAGGTGGTCCATCCATTTCTTCTTCACGCGGAAGACTTCAACGGACTTGTTCATAAGATATTTGAGTTCATCAATCAGCTTTTTGTCGTCGTGCTCGGCCTTGTAGGCGGCGCGCGGACAGTTGAGCGACATGACCATCCACGAACCCATGGAGAAGTGCTTGCCGTCTCTGAAGTAAAGCTTGTCATCGAACAAAACGTCGTCCTCGGGGTTGGCGGAGAACTGGTAAGCGCAGCACTGATAACAACTGATGCCTTCGCCGGCGCCGCGGTATTCCGGAATCTGGTTATCGAAATAAGGCGTTCCGAACTTGGCCGCCAGCTCAAAAGTAAGGCGGTACAGCTCTTTATAGGTCAACACATCGGGATGAGCGGCGTTGAACATTACATTCTCTTCCATGAAATCCGGTTCAATGGAAATTTCGGGTTTCGGGAAACTGAACGGCTTGCCCCAGGCGTCGCCTTTGAGCATCACAACCATCAAAGCGCGGAAACCTTGGCGGACTTCCTTTTCGAGTTCGCCGTAAGTCCACTTTTTGACGCCGTTTGTACCGTCCCAGACTTTTCCCATCGCAACGATGGGCTTGTCTCTCCACAGCTTCGGAACGCCGGGGGAAAGCTGAACGGATGAGAAAACCGTCTGGCCGCCGCGGGC
>WRDC01000025.1 GCA_009783635.1 Methanimicrococcus sp.
CAGCTCGAAGACGTTGTGAACGTTGGAGAACAGCTCGAGGACGTTGTGAACGTTGGAGAACAGCTCGAGGACGTTGTGAACGTCGGAGAACAGCTCGAGGACGTTGTGAACGTCGGAGAACAGCTCGAGGACGTTGTGAACGTTGGAGAACAACTCGATGACGTTGTGAACGTCGGAGAACAGCTCGAGGACGTTGTGAACGTTGGAGAACAGCTCGATGATGTTGTGAACGTCGGAGAACAGCTCGAGGACGTTGTGAACGTCGGAGAACAGCTCGAGGACGTTGTGAACGTTGGAGAACAGCTCGAGGACGTTGTGAACGTCGGAGACCAACTCAAAGACGTTGTCAATGTGGGCGACCAACTCGAAGATGTAATCAACGAGGGCGACCAGCTCGGCGATGTGTTCATCAAGGGCGTCCAGCTTGACGATGTGATCAACGAGGGCGACCGGCTCGATGATTTAATCATTGCGACCTACCAGCTCAATGACGTTATCATCGACGGGGATCATCTTGAAGATGAAGACGAGTACAACGAATAAAGCGACCGATAAGATGGCGAGAGCGCCATCTCGGTTAAACCGCAAATAATAAGAAAAGTACGCGAACGAGGCGGCGGGTTTCCGCTGCCTTCTGTTCGTAATTTTTATTTCAGTTTCGGAACGGCCCCGACAAAAAAGGCGCGGTAAAGTATCGCGGCATTCATCTGTTTTTTACTGTTTCAGCCGTAACGGTCCGGTACATTTTTTGCATTTGTAACTTTGCATTTGTAACGTTGGCGATTTTGAACATTTCGTCTTTTACGGCCGCCTGCGCTTTGGCATCCCGGGCAATTCATTCAATGAATAAAAGTTTGATGCAATTCATTGAACAGCGCCGTAAAAAACAATACGGTTTACTGAGAGGAATTACTGAGAGGAATTACCGAGAGGAATCTGTCAGCCGAACTTCGATTAACTCTCCGTTTCTGAAACAGGATTTAATTTTTTCAACCAAATCGGAGTCCAGCCGGAGTTTAATTTCACCGCCGCGGCCGACCGTTGCGCTGAAGAACGGTTTGCCGGACATATAAACATCCACGTCCCGCGTTGAAAACTCCGGAACTTTCAGAATAAAATGCTTCTTTGTTTTTTCAAACATCGGAATGACATAATCCGGGCCGCCGGACTCGCTGAACGACTCGCCGATCGACTCGCCGAACAATTCTTTATCATCCGCGTCGTCATACAATCTGCCGGCAAAATCTTTTTTAGACTTGCGGCCGCCCTCCCGAAAACCGGAATCATCCGAAAAACGGCTTTTATTTTTAATGAAATGAGCGGCCGGCATCTCGCGGACATCGATGCGAAGCCCCGTTTGAGACTCGATCCGGCTGATTGTATCGCCGCCGCGTCCGATGATTTTCTTTCTGTCGGAATTTTTAACCTTAACAACCGCGCTCGTATCGGAAACCATTTCAACTTCAAAGGGGCCGGACGCGTAACGCTCAATCTCTTCTTCGAGAACGGCTTCGGTTTCCGTCCAAAAGGGTTTGCGGTCAGTCATTGTTGTGCCGCCGGCCTCGCGGCTGACGGGCATGACGACAACCTGCTCGCCGTAAGTATAGATTTCATAATCCGTCCGGTTCGTGACCATATCGGTCACAACAATGACCGGCCGCGCCAAATCAGCTTCCACCATGCCGTGCGGCACTTTGACGGTAAATTCAAGCGTATAAACTTTTGAAATCCGGCCTTTGTCAATGTAAATGACCGTATCGACCACTTGAGGAATGACGCCAAGCTCAATCCGGCCGATCAGCCTTTGAACCGC
Source organism: Methanimicrococcus sp. (assembly GCA_009783635.1). GTDB lineage: Archaea > Halobacteriota > Methanosarcinia > Methanosarcinales > Methanosarcinaceae > Methanimicrococcus. Next base: position 1,814 of record WRDC01000025.1, read on the forward strand.
GTCGATTGCGCGGGTCGCGTGAACGACGCCAATCATGCCGACGCCGGCCAGCCGCATATCGGCGAACAGGATAAAATCCTGCGTTTTTCGGACTTCATCGTAAATCGTGTAATCGGGGCGCACCAACAAAAGAAGGTCGGCCGTATTTTCCATTTTACCTTCCAGAGGCGCATACTGTGTAATTTCCGCCGGCACCTGAAGGTCGCGCGGGGATTCCATTGTTTTGACCACATTGCCGTGTTCCAGCAAAAACTTAGCCACTGCCGCCGAAAACGTAGATTTCCCCGCCCCGGGCGCCCCGGCAATCAAAATGCCCCGCTGCTGTAAAATCCGCTCTCTTAAAATATCGCTTGCCTGATATTTTTCAAAATCGACATTGGCAATCGGCCGGACAGCCGTAATTTCAAAATCGTCGGAAAAAGGCGCTTCCGTAATCGCAATTCTCATATCGCGGACTTGAAGAATCAAAGCGCCATTGTATTCGATCTCAATAAAAGACTCGGAATCCCTTTTCGTAAAGAGGACCAGTTCGGATTTCAGGCGGCTGAGTTCTTCCGCCGTGCAGGGCGTTTCCCGAACCGGCCTGTACTTCATTTCGCCGACGGATCCGCGTTTTGCCATCGGAACGACATTATTTTTCAAATGCACCGACATGGTTTGCGGGTCAAAAAAAACAAGAATAGACAGCTCGGAGAAATCGGCTTCTATCCCCGTCCCCCGGACCGCCGGCGGGACATAATCAACGGACAGGCCTTTGGCTTTTCCGATAACGGCCTGAACTTTATCCGATGTTACGAACAAACCGCCGGCGTCCATTGCCGTTTGCCGGATGAGGGCGTCCACTTCCCCGAGTTTCGCGTCCCGGATTTGATGAACGGTCGGCCGGCTGCCTTCATAAGTCAGCCGAATTTCACCATTGGCGTCCATTTGGCGGAGAATCAGAAGTTCGTCAATGCCGTAAACGCCCGTTTCTCTCCGGCTGTCGGCTTGGTGTTCGAGTTCCGCAAGAACAGCTTCGGGGATGATGACGCATAAGACACCGTTATGGGATTGATACCTGCCGCCGCGAATGGAGCGGGATAAGACGCCGTCGATGACGGCGCCGGTATCGCCGATAACCGTCTCAACGGAAAAACGTTTCTCCGGGTCATAATCAAATTCAAAGTCATCAGCGTTGATATCAACGGACCGGAATTTTCTGTAAGAAGAGGAATTGGTTGAAGCGGAAGCTTTTCGTGAAGTCATACGGAAAAATAGGTTTTGGTTGTATAATAAATATTGGAAAGGAGGAAAGAGACGGAATAAAAAGTCTTGACTCCTAAGAGTCTTGACTCCTAAGAGTTTTTACCCCTAAGAGTTTTTACCCCTAAGAGTCTTTACTCCTTCATATTTTAACGCCGTGATTGTATGCCAATGCGACTGCGGCTTCTCTGGCTTCGTGACCGTCGTATGAACCGATTTTATCCTTAAAATAATAGGTGAAATACTGTTGCTGCTCTTTATACCAGCACTGATAATCATAGCGCTTTTCTTTCTCTTTTTCTTTGACCGGTTTGTTCAAAAAATCGCAAAAATCTCTCAAAGATTGAGCATGATAATTATCACGTTTAAAATAGTCCCCAATAAAATCTTTTAAAAATTGCGACGCTTTTTCAGGGCCGCCGTACAGAACAATATACGGCAAAGGGTTTATCGATGACCTCAGCCACGGATTGAACCGGGTCCCGCAGGTGAGCAAAAAGTCTATGGATTTTTCCTTATCCTCAAATATTTCAAAGAGGGGCAAAAGATAGTGTTCGATCCTTTCCGCAATTAATTTGGCGGTATTTTCATTACTGCCTTTTAAACTGCCGTCATCCAAAAGCCATGAACACCTTCTCCTGTCGCTGTAGCCGGGCATTATTTCGTAACGCTTGCTGTCATCATACATACCGATGCCGGGTTTTTCAACAGCCATGTAAGGCGTACATTCACCAAGTTCATTGCAGTATATTGAACCGATAATATTTTTGCTGTCAATCTGGTCCGTCAGCCATTGTTTTAATTTTTTTGACGTGATATAAAATTCAGGCGTAATCGACACGCCCGCATCTATCATATAAGACGTGAGGTAATTTCTGCGGAAGTAAATTTCAAAAACAATGTCCTTATCCTTAGAAATTTTTCTTAAGCGCTGCCCTTTTGCCAACACCTGAAATCCGTGCGGGACAAGCGCCTCTCCAATCTCAGCGCATACTTTCAGGAAATATTCATTGTAATACTCTTGCACTTCTGTCATGAAAACACTCCTGAATTTTTACAGGTTTGGGGTAATTATTTTACTTCTTCTAAGTATAAAATAACTGTCGTTAGAAGTGTTTTAGTTTGAAAAAAGATGAAAAATGAATAAAAAGGAAAATAAAAAAGAGAATAAAAAAGAGAATAAAAAAGAGAATAAAAAAGAGAATAAAAAAGAGAATAAAATACAACAAAACAGATTTAATAGACGTCTTTTTCATCAAACACTTTTTCGCCGACAACAGCACCGTCAATTGTCCGGTAAAAACAAGATTTGTACCCGTTGTGGCATGCGCCGCCGGTTTGTTTGACCGTCAGCAAAAGCGCGTCGGCGTCACAGTCGAAATAAATCTGTTCCACTCTTTGAAAATGACCGGACGTTTCGCCTTTTTTCCACAATGACTGCCTGCTTCGGCTCCAATAATGCGCGATTTTTGTGTCAAGCGTCAGTTTCAGAGCTTCTTCATTCATAAAAGCAAACATCAAAACTTCTTTGGAATCGGCGTCCTGAACAATCGCCGGAATCAATCCGTTTTCAAATTTTAAAGCGGAAAAATCGGCCGGATGAAAAGAGGTTTCAGCTTTAGAGGTTTCAGCTTTACTGCCCGCGGTACAGCCACATTTTGAATTTTGCATATCTGAAAAGCCGCTTGTTGAATATATATAAGTTTCGTTTTCGAACGAATCAAAATGGATAAGGCACAGAAAAGAATTGTCGGAAGTGTGAAATGAATGACTCTGAATTTCACAACAGGTATCCCTGAAATTGACAGACTGACCGGCGGCCGGATTGAAAACGGATCGTTTCTTTTGGCCGCGGGAAATGATGACGAAGGGATGAAGTTGTTTCTGGCGGAGGTTTTAAAAAACCAAGGGAGGCCCGCCGGAGGCGACGGCCTGAACTCGAACGGCTGCAAAATTGTAAAAATCACTTCCGAAAATCGGGAGGAGACTTTAGAGTTTTGCCGCTCGTTCAGAGAGAAAGAAGAATCGGAAGACGACTATTTGTTTGTTGTTGAAAGTTTAAGCGAACTTTGCGGAAATGACAAACCGTTTCACGCAGTCTCCGAAAAAACGATCCTCAAAAGCACCGAAGAAGAGTGCGTTATTTCCTTTGTGCGGGAGATAAAACAATTTTTGAAAAACGGAACGGAAAAACAAATCCATGTGCAACCCCAAAAACTAAAAGTAAACCATGAAAGCACCCGACTTTTCATCGGGTGCCTTTATGAAAACATATTCCCGGCGGAGATTGAAAATCGGATAAAACATATTTCGGATTGCTATTTTCAATTCAGAATGGAGGAAAGGGGAATGCAGTTTGAAAGAACTGTTTTAATTTACAAATACGATGGCGGCGAAGCCGGCGGAAGGATATTGAAATACACTGTTGACGGCGGTCAATTAAATATTGAAAATAAAAAGAGAATTTATTAAGGAGAGTCTCTTTAACTTTTCTTTCATACAACAGGAGTTATTTAAAAATGGAAAAATTATTTGAAATCCGGGCCGGAAGTATTGAAATTAAAAATCCGGTCGCGCTATCGGCAATGGCGGGAATCACCGACAGCAAATTTGCGATTGTGAATGCGAAAAACGCGGGACTGGTTGTTCTCGGCGCATACAATTTAGACCACGAATCAAAGGCGGCGGGAGAGGAAGCTACGGCTCGCGGCCGGAAAGAATTTACCGCCGGAGCGGATGCGGGCGGCGATGTTTTCATTCAGATTGAAAAGGAAATCGATGCCGTCAACGCCGCAATGCCCGAAACGGTTGTTGCCGTCAGCGTCAGAAGCCTGACGCTTGAGCCGCTTCTGAAAGCCGCCGAACTTTTGAAAAGGAAAAACGCGGTTTTGGAACTTGATATCCATTGCCGCCAGCTCGAATTTACAACACGCGGTATGGGTCAGGCGCTTTTACAAGACACGGAAATGCTTGCCGAAATAATTCAAAATATCAAAAAAACAGGTGTCGTTTTGTCCGTCAAATTCCGAACAAGCGCTCAGAAGCCCGGCATGGCCGCCGAGTTTTTTGATGCGGCCGGCGCCGACATTATTCATGCCGACGCCATGATTGAAGGCAAAGGCGCCGACACGGAAGCAATGACGGAAATCCGAAACGCCACAAGAAAAATCCTGATTGCCAATAATTCGGTGGACGATTTCGATGCCGCTTTAGATTTCTTCGGAAGCGGCGCCGATATTGTTTCCGTTGCCCGCGCGGCGGCGGATGATTCTGAATTCATTCCCCATTTGGTGAAAAAAGTGACGGAATACCAGCGGGAAACGGGATGGTACAACGCGCCCAGACATATTTGTAAACGCGGCGATAACCGCGGCATGACATTCTGCTGCCCGCCCGTCAAATACTGCAGCTTACTTAAAAAAGTTGAAAACGTCGGCTTCACCCCCGACGAATTTATCCGGCTGAAACAAGACTCCGTGAAAGGAACGCCGCTGGAGCTTGGAAAAGAAACGTGTTTCGGAAGCCTTGTTTGGTGCTGCAAAACGACAAAACCGTGTTATTACAGAGACGGCACGCTTTTAGAACTCGGTTTGTCAAACGGCGAATATATGCGTCTGAAAAAGGAGCTTTCCGAAAAGATTTTAGACGCCATTGACGGAAAAGAAAAAAGACAATTGCAACATCATCAGAAACGGCGCAATCCGAACGATACGAACAATACATTAAAAATGGCATGAATCAATATGGAGACGCGGATTGAAAGAATTGAAATAGGGATTCGGATACGGATTGACATACAGATGATGACATACAGATGATGGCATTACAGATGATGAGATACGAATGATGAGGCGGGACAGATATGGAAAAACCGGTTAATTCAAAGGCGGAAAACATCTCAATTTTCGCCGCGCTCGCGATGATTTTGGAAGCCGCCGCCTATCCGAAACCCGGAAATGTCCACCGTCTGAAAGATTTTACGGAGACGTCCTTTGAACATTTTTTGGCTTCCGCCGCTTCCGTCCAATCCGTTTTTTCCAAATGCGCCGGCAGTTCCGAAAACGATGAAATACAGGCCTTCGGCCCTGTTTTTTTGGAAGCCGTCGAGAAAAGCCAAACCCTCCAAAGCGGCGGGAATACGCATTTCGGATCTCTCCTTCTTTTACTGCCGATTGCGGCCGCGGCCGGCTCTCTTCCGGCCGGCGCCGATTCGAAAACTCTTGTACAAAAAGCGTCCGAAATCTGCGGGAACACAACAGTTGAGGATGCCGTTTATTTTTACAAAGCCTTCGGCCGGCTTTCAATTCCCGTCATGAAAACGGGAGAAGCCGAATCGGCGTACGATTTGAGGGATCAAAAAGCCGCGGAAAATATTCGGCGGGAAGGGACAACACTTTTCCGTTTGATGGAAATGGGCGCATCACGGGACATGGTCGCGCGGGAGTGGGTCAATGGTTTTGAAAAGTCGCTGCTGTTTTCAAAAAAGCTTCGGAAAAACAAAACCCGTTTTTCAAACCGGCCCGAACAATGCTTCGGAAGCGTCATCAACAGCGCCGTTGTCTATACGTTTCTCGAATTTTTGGCGGCTATGCCCGACACATTTATTTCAACGAAATTCGACAAAAAAACAGCGGCCGGCGTTCAAAAAAAAGCGTCAAAGATTCTTTTCAGGAAAAACAAAAGAAAGAGAAAGAATTTGAAGAAAATGATTCCGAAAATCAAAAAGCTGGATAATATTTTACAAAAAAACAGAATGAATCCCGGATCAACGGCAGATATTGCGGCCGCCGGCATTTTTATTGCGCTGACGGACGGAATGACCATTTAATTGTAAAAATCCGGAGATGGAAAAATGCGTGAAACGGCGGAAAATCTGGAAAAAATGAGAAATTTCGGAATATCTGAAGGCATTTCGGAATTGATTCTGACGACAAGAAATGACCGAAACGGCAGTAAATATGTATCGAATGCCGCCCCGTTTGGAATCGTTTGGAAAAACGATCGTATGTTTCTTCATCTTTTCAAAGGCTCAAAAACGTGTGAAAACATGATGCGTGAAAACCTTTTTGCCGCCAATATGACGGATGACGCTGTTTTATACGCAACCACCACATTTTATGATTTGGAAGATGATGAATTCGGTTACGCCGAGTACGGTTATGCCGAGTACGATTATGCCGAGTATGGTTATGCTGAGTACGCGGGCGAAGAATCCGTTTCCCCAAAGGAAGCGTCTATCCCTTATTTGAAAAACGCTGACCGCGTCGTTTTGTTCAAATGCGTTGGAAGAACGGAAGCCGAAGATTCCGTTATCATTGACATTGAACCCGCCGATTTTATTGTTTTAAAGCCCGATAAAGCCGGATTTATTTTTAACCGCGGGTTCCATTCAGTCGTTGAAGCCTGTATTCACTTAACGCGGTATGAACTGACAAAGGACCAAAAATACGTTGATTTGATTCGCCATCATTGGGGAATTACACAGCGCTGCGGAAGGAAACGGGATAAAGAAGGGGTTGCCGTTCTCAGAAAAAAAATGAACGAAATATTAGACAGGGAATAAACGGAGAATACGAGAATACAAAGAATAAACGGAAAATACCGAGAAAAAACGAATGTTGTTGAATTCGGCAACATCGAACTTCACTTCGTAAAACATTTTTGTTCCTTTATCCCTCGTTCCTTTATCCCTCGTTCCTTTATCCTTCTATTCTTTTTTTGCATTCTATGAGTGCGCCGATGTCAGCCGGCAGGTCAGCCGTTCTGATGTCAAAAATCAACGGGAATGTCATGAGTTTGCCCATTGTCTTCGCCTCTGCGATTATTTGCTTGGTCTTATCGCCCACTTCTGTTTTTTGCACTTCTTGGCGGTTCTTTTCTTTGAAATAAATCGTCACTCTAAAGTACCCGTCCCATGCCGAAAGCCAGTAGACGGTTTTTTCTTTTTTCGCGCCCCTCGGCGTTGTCCACTTTCGCAGTCCTTTGGCGAACCATGCTTTGCCATCGGTGTAGTACTTCCATTCCTGCTCTATTCCAAAGCCGGCCGGTGAATCTCGGAAGGCCGTGTATGCAGTGTAGCTGCCGCCCAGCGTCTGCTCCAGCACTTCGTCTGTCGGTGTCACTTCGGGGTCTCTGAGACGTAAGTTTTCGTAGTTATCCATTTTCTGCTCCTTCGTTTACCTTCTCATTGCGTTTTCTCTTTCGTCTTCTTTTTCGTCTTCACATTCGCCTTCGCGTTCGTCTTCACTGCTGCCTTCTCGTTCGTCTTCTTTTTCGTCTTCACATTCGCCTTCGCGTTCGTCTTCACTGCTGCCTTCTCGTTCGTCAATTCCTTATAGACAAAGCAATCCACCAAATGGTCATTGACCATGCCGACCGCCTGCATAAAGGCATAAATGATGGTCGAGCCGACAAACTTAAAGCCCATCTTTTTTAAGTCTTTGCTTATTTGATCGGATAACGGCGTGCTTGCCTGATAATCCTCGAATTTTTTGGGATTGCCCAATATCGGTTTGTTGTTAACATAAGCCCAAAGAAACTTGTCGAAACTGCCGTACTTTTTTTGGACCTCTAAGAAAAGCCGGGCGTTGATGATCGCCGCGTTAATTTTTAAACGATTCCGGATGATGCCCTCGTTTGCCATCAGCTCCTCTATTTTCGCTTCATCGTAAAGAGCAACTTTTTCGGGATCGAACCCGTCAAAAGCCTGCCGGTATGACTCTCGCTTTTTAAGGACGGTGATCCACGAAAGTCCCGCCTGCGCGCCTTCCAAAATCAGCATTTCAAACAGTTTGCGGTCGTCATGAACGGGGCGGCCCCATTCGTTATCGTGATAGGACTCGTACAGCGGCGTGTCGCCGAAACATCTGAATTTTTCGCTCATAAAATCTCTCCCAAGGATTGTATATTCGTTCCGTTTTTTATTTCACTTTTATATATGGCCTTTTCTAAAGATAGCGTTTTCTATTCACATTTGTATTCATATTTGTGTTCGTTTGAGGCGGGATTCGAAAATGAAAAGGGGTGCCGCCTTGTTTCCGGACCCTCAAAATACGGGGATTGGCATTCGAAATTGTTTTGGTGAAGAACAAAGCAACCGTTTGTATTTTTAAACGTATGGAATTCCATACGGTTAAAATAGAGGGGTGAATTTTATCAGTTCACTTTACCCCGGCTCTGAATAATCTCTATGATTTCCCCGATATGATTCAGCTTATAATCGGGTTCAAAAAAGAAGTCGCGGTCATGATCGTTCCGGTCGCCGTAAGCCGCGTACGCCGTCACCATGCCGATTTTTTTGGCCGGCGCGATGTCGCGGCGCAGGCTGTCACCGATATACATGGATTCATCCGCCGACGCGCCGGAACGGTTGAGAGCGAATTCAAACGCGCCGAGGTCGGGTTTTTTCTTGCCGGACATATCGTAAGCGATAACGTCATCCACAACGCCGGCCAAGCCGACGCGTTTGAGACGGCGGTAAGCGTTCTCGGTGTCGGCGTCCGTCACAATGACGAAGGAACAGCCCATGTCTTTGACGGCGCGAATCGTGTCAAGAACGCCGTCATAAAGCTCGACGTGTTCGACTTTCATATCCTCGTAAATGCCGCAGCATTCTTCAAAAAGAGGGGCGGAAAAAACGAGTTTTTCCCTCAGGTAATCCTCGATATTTTCCAAATTTTCAAATCCGTAAATGCCGCGCAGGAAATAAGAAAGCATTTCAAGAGGGTCACCGGTTCCGATCCGGTCCACGACAGCCGCGCAAGCCTTGACTTTGGCGTGGACAAAATCAAACAATGTGTTGTCCATATCTGAGAAAACATATTGAAGTTCTTTTTCTTTCATTTTGAATCCCTGAAAGGAAAATGACATTTAACAGCCGGATATTTAACAACCTGATATTTAATACCGGATAATAATCGGATATTTACAATCGGATAATAATCGGATATTTAATAATCGGATTAATGATAAACGAATCAATAATTGGATGGGATGAAAAACATTATAAATATATCGGAAAACGGGAAAAATATCCGGGCGGCAGAAATTCAGATCGGCAATTCTTCGCCGACGTCTAAACAATTCAAACAGCCGCCGATTTTTCCGTCTTTGTCCAATTGGCAGATTTTACGATACGGTTCCCCGATCGGCTCCAGTCCGAGCGGATAAGTGCCGTAATGCATCGGAATCAGGTGCTTGGCGCCGAGAATTTTCGCCGCTCCGACGGCCTCTTCGGGAGAGATGTGAGTGGATCCCGCAACGGAACGGGGCGTATAAGCGCCGATCGGCATGATTGCGTAATCAATGGACGGGAAAAGTTTGGCGATTTCTTCAAAATGGGTTCCCCAAGCCGTGTCGCCCCCGAAATAAATGGTTTTGTCACTGGTTTTAATAATGAAACTGCCCCACAGAGAACTGTTGCCGTCAAAGATATGCATTCGGGACCAATGGAAACTCGGCATGAAATAAACTTCAACTTCCGGCGTTGTTTTATACTGCTGGTACCAGCCCGCTTCCTGATAATTTTTCATAAAATATTTGATATAGGTCCGCGCGTTGAGCGGAAGCAGCGCCTGCGTTTTTTTGTTGGCTTTGAAAATCTTGCGCAGCGACCGGATATCGGCATGGTCGTGATGCATATGGGAAATCAGAACATAATCGGCGAATTTGAAGTTTTCGACATCGCAAGGGATTTGAACCCGCCGTCGCCGCGTCGGGAAACTGTAATAAGACGGGTCTGTCAGGAATGTCACGCCGCCCAAGCGGATAAAGAAAGAAGCGTGGCCGAGCCAAACAATCATATCCTCGTCGGATTGCATAAAATTGTCATTCGGGCAAAAACCGGCGTGATACGTATCATTTTTCCGTTCCAGTCTCTGCGGGTTGTGAAGCCGGGATTTGGCAAAATGAATCATGCTCCTCTGAACCGGCCTCTCATTCAGAAAGGAGTTGCCTTTTTTCAGATTTCCCGCCCAACCCTCTTTAATGATCGGTAATTCGGGATTGGAAACATATTGAACAGACATTAAAATTCCTCGTTTCTGATTTTTAATATAAAAGGATACGGTTAGAATATAAACTTTGGGGATGTAAGCATTTTGTCTTTCATATTTGAAATTCATATTTGAAAAACAGATATATAAAATGCCGATATTGATTTTAAAAATCACTGATCAAAGGGGAAGAAAATGAAAGTCATCGGAATACTCGGAAGCGCTCGGGAAAACGGAAATACGGATCTCCTGATGCAGGAAATGATGAAAGAGCCGAAGGCATTGGGCGCCGAGACAAAAATCTACAATTTAGCGAAAATGAATATAGGCTGCTGCCTCGGTTGTGAATCCTGCCGGAAAACGGGAAGCTGTGTCCGCCGTGACGATATGACCGGCCTGTTTGAAGAAATGAAGACGGCTGACGCGATTGTCATCGGAACACCGATCTATATGGGTGAAATGACCGGCCAATTGAAAACGTTCATCGACCGCTGTTACGCTTTAAAAGATGCCGATCGAAACTCTTTGCTTCCGGCCGGCAAGAAACTGGGCATTGTCATCACGCAGGGGGCCGATATTCCCGGCCATTACGCCAAAACGCCCGAGAGAATCGAATATATTTTCAAAGGACACGGATGCGTTCCCGCCGGAACCGTCACCGGCATAAAACTTCATGACAAGGATGATGTTTTAAAAGATGAAGACGTCCTGAAAAAAGCCCGCGATGTCGGAAAAATGTTGGTCTGAGCGGCGGCCAGTCTGAAGCGGTGGTCAAATTGAAAAGATGTCCGATGAGCGATGAAATGAAAGAACGCCCCGAAAGCGGCGAAATGAAACGAAAAGTCGCGGAACATCCGTGCTTCTCGCCGGAAACGCAGCACCTGTTTGGAAGGCTGCACCTGCCGGTGGCGCCGTCCTGCAACATTCAATGCAACTATTGTGACCGAAAATATGACTGCGTCAATGAAAGCCGCCCCGGCGTGACAAGCGAAGTGCTTTCGCCGCCGGACGCGCTGAAGCGGACGGATGAGATTTTAAAACAAAATCCTTACATAAAGGTGGTCGGAATTGCCGGCCCCGGCGACCCGCTGGACAACGATGAAACATTTGAAACGTTCCGGCTGGTCCGCGAAAAATACCCCGACGCGACGTTCTGCGTCAGCACGAACGGCTTACTGCTCTCGGACAGGTTTGAAGAGCTGGCCGCCGCAGGCGTTGAGACTCTGACCGTAACGATGAACGCCGATGACCCCGATATTCAAAAGAAAATCATTGGCGGGATATATTACAAAGGAAAAAGGTACAAGGGACGGGAAGCCGCCGAGATTTTGATTGAAAATCAGCTGAAAGGCATTCAAAAAGCCGTGGAAGCCGGAATGACCGTCAAAATCAATACCGTTTTGATTCCCGGTGTCAATGATAAACATATAATCGAACTGGCCCGGAAAATGAATGAAATGGGCGTCTATATCATGAATATTATGCCGCTGATCAGTCAGGCGGCTTTTAAAGAGATCACACCGCCGACGGATCAGGAACGAAAAGCCGTCCAGGACGCCTGCGCGCCGTATGTCAAACAGATGAGACACTGCCGCCAATGCCGGTCGGACGCGTATGGCCTGATTGGAAAAGATTTATCCGTTGAAAGAAAAAAACGTGAACAGGAATTTAAAAAATTGTGAAATCCAGTGACGTTCAAATTTTGAGAAATCAAAAAGGGTCGTGAGTAGAACAGCTAAATAATTAAGTGTTCAAAAAAGTGTTTAAAAAAGTGTTTAAAAAAGTGTTCAAAATTAAGTGTTCAAATCATCTTTCTGTTCTTTTACATTCTGTTCTTTTACGTTTTCTTCCAATTGCATAAATCGATCGAAATCGCTCATATAGAGTTGATCTTGTTTTAAGCGGTACTTTTCAAATTCATTTTCAGCTTTATCTTTGGCTATTTCTGTGGAAATACTGCCTGCGTTTTGCAATAAATCGCGATCGTCCGCAAGCAGAAATTTATCCAAACGACTTGCCCAATCTTGCATTGTCATCGGTATTCCCTTTCTTGCGCGGTCTTCCGCCAGATCAAGATAAGCATTCACAATTCGTCCCAAACTTTCGAGCTCGTCTTTGGTCAAATAGTTTTTTGCAACCGCCACGTCGCTTTTCACGATTTTTCCGCCGGGCGCGTTTTCCCAAGCCGTCAGCCCCATATTCGTTTTTTCGGAATCGGCGCGATTGTAAATCAGTTCAGCGGCAGTGTTCTGATGAACAGCCCAATGCAGCTTGTTCATTGCTGCAGCAAAAAATTGTTTCGTGAACGGCGATTGAGAATCATAATCGGACGATGTGGCATAAATATCGGTTACTTTTTGATAAAGCCGCCGTTCGCTCAAACGAATTTCACGAATTTCGGCAAGCAAATGTTCAAAATAATCTTCATCGAAAAACCGCCCGTTTTCCATACGTTTGCGGTCAATAATGTAACCTTTTTTGGAAAACTCTTTCAACACAGAAGTAGCCCAGCGGCGGAAATTGATCGCCTGCACAGAATTAACACGATAACCAACGGAAATTATCATATCAAGATTGTAAAATTTCACTTCCAAAGTTTGCGTTTTTCCTTCAATAGCGCCGTGTTGAGTGGTATGTGCAAAAAATGCACACACCACATTTTCGTCCAACTCGCCGTCTGTAAAAATGTTCGTTATATGTCGCGCGATGCCGCTTC
>WRDC01000026.1 GCA_009783635.1 Methanimicrococcus sp.
CGCCGACCCAGTTGCCGGTGGCGAGCGGGTGCTGGAGCCTGTCGGTCAGAACGTCGGCGCGGACGATTGTCGCGACATTTAACTCACGGTTTCTCATGCTGGCGCGCTCCAACTGGTATTTAATGTCGCGGGAAAGCTTGTTGAAGGAGACGCGGAAAAGGTCTTCCATGAGGTCGCCCGCAAGCTTCAAACGCTTGTTGGAGTAGTGGTCTTTGTCATCTTCATTGCGTTTTCCGAGAGCCAGTTCAAAACAGGATTCGGCCATACGGGCAAGGAAGTTGGCTTTGGAAACGCGGTCTTCCGGACGGTCACCGAGGTGCGGCAGCAGGTATCTGTCCAGCACATAATTGGCGCGCTTGATCTGGTATTCGCGGGCCTGGCCGGCCGCAACGCGCATTCCGATTTTCTCAATGGCGGCCTGCATGGTGTCGACCTCCGCTTCATCGAGATTTTCAAGCATGAATTTAACAATCTCCGGATCGCTTGAAACGGCCGTCACAATGTCCTGATCGGTCACAATCCCAAGCGCGCGGATGAGTGTGATAAAATTGAGTCTGCCGGTGATGGACGGGAAGGAAACTTCCAAAAGGGATTTGCGTCCGCGCTCAACGACAACAAGCGCGCGGTAACCTTTCTTTTGAGAGAACACTTTGGAAACTTCGATCTTGTCGCCGTATCTTTCACCGTATTCGGTTAAAATCTTATTCGGAGCCAAATCTTCCAATGTCATGACGACACGCTCGGTGCCGCCGACGATGAAATATCCGCCGCAGTCCAGCGGGTCTTCGCCGTTTGATATTTTTTCGTCATCGGCCATGCCGACAAGATTACAAACTTTGGATTTGAGCATAATCGGCAGCTGGCCGATATTGGCTTCAATGGGCTCTTCCTGAGTTTCCACGCCTTCTTTCACCACAGACATTTCCAAATACAGCGGTGCGGAATAAGAAAGATTGCGAAGGCGGGCTTCGTTCGGGTAAAGTTTTTCAATGGCTCCGTCCGCTTCTTTCACAACCGGATATTCGACGCGGATATTCCCCAGCTTCAGATAAGTTCCTTCGATATCTGTTTCGATGGTTTTCTGTTCATCAATGATTTTTTGAAGTCCCGTGTCCAAGAATTTATTGAACGAATCAATGTGATGCTGTACAATTTTTTCTTGGGTGAAATAATATTTCGTCAGGACACGTGTGTCTAATGTAATGGTTAACCCCTCTTGTGAGATTAGTTCTTATTTGTCGGTCTGTTCAATGTTGTAATAATAAATGTGATAATGATAAATGTCAAAAAGTTGCATAACTTGATAAAAAGAATGAGATTTTACGGAACTGTCCGTATCCGACGGCCGGATCGTTCCGGCGCTGCGCAGAAATATGTATTTTTTGAGAGTTGGACATTTGATACGCGGATAAACAGGGTGACAGGCGATTACGATAAAATGATTTTCCCTTTATTTCTCAAACATTATTTAAAAACAAACGCCTTCAGACGATGGCGTCAATAACAAGCCTGTAATACAATGCCGCTTCGGCGGTTTGGCTTTTGCGCGTGATTTTAATGACATCACCGATTTTAGCGCCGATTTCGAGGACAATCGGGTCATCAATGCGGATTTTCGGGATCTGCTCTTTCTCGATTGAATATTTTTCAAGCAATCCGGTAATCTCTTCCTCACCGATAATTTCGTGGTTCGGGACCGATTCGTGATCAAGAAGTTTAAATGTCAAATCGTTTCCTCCATGAGAAAAATAATTTCATATTTGATTCAGCTGCCGGAATTCATCACCGGCCGGACAAAAATTTCCGTTGTCGGATATTAATTTTTTATTACTTCTCCGTTTTCTTCCGTTTTTTTTTGTTTTTGGTTCGAAACGATACCGTCAAACTTCGCAATAAACACAAAACGATGAAAGATGCAATAAGGCGGTGTCATCTTGTCAATCTGTATGAAAAAAATGCGGGCCCATAGGGATTTGAACCCTAGGCCGACTGGTTAAAAGCCAGTCGCTCTGCCTGGCTGAGCTATGGGCCCTCTCGGAAATTGTTTGTCGTATCTGAAGCAGAACCTACAAACATATTTGTTCTATTTATATGTTTTGCCTAGGAGCATGATTCCGAATTTACCACATTTTCGAAATGCAATGTATTCATTAAGAATTCAATTTTATCGTTAAAACCCGTTGAAATATGTAAAAATTTAAAAGCAAAAAGATTTAATCTATATTTTCTGATTTTAAAATCAATCCCGCCTCCCTGTAAAAACAAACCGAAACCTGCGGCTCCCCCTCTATAAACGCAAGCAATTCACCGGTAAAAAGGAAATCCCGCCGGAGGCGAAGGAATCAGCGTTTAAAAAACTTGAACCGCCCCCCCCCTCTTTTCCCCACTTTAAATTTAAATGAACAACTCATTTAGAATAAAATCTTAAAAAAAAGGAGACGGGGTGCCGCAGGCACCCCCATGATAAGACGGGGTGCCGTAGGCACCCCCATAAACGCCGGGCGGACTCCAAGCAGGAGGAAAAATTGTGGCCGGAGCGAAGCGAAGGCCGCAATTTTTAGGCACAAATATTAAATCATACCATTGATGTTGATGTTTTTAGAAATTTTTAGAAATACAGTTTTTGTGATTGAAATGGTTTTTGAAATATTGAAAAAAGAAGAAATGGCAACCGGCGTTTGGAAGATGGTGATCGACGCGCCCGATGTTGCCAAAGCTTCCAAAGCCGGCCAATTCGTGATTGTCCGCGCCTACGGCGACAGTGAAAGAATACCGCTGACCATTGCCGGTATTGACCGCGAGAAGGGAACGGTCATGATGTCGGTTCAGGCGCTCGGCAAGGGAACGAAGCAGATGACAAAAATGAATGCCGGCGAAAGCTTGGCGGATTTTACCGGGCCGCTCGGAACGCCGGCGGATGTTAAAAAAATCGGAACGGTCGTTTTAGTCGGCGGCGGCGTTGGCATTGCGCCGGTTTATCCGCAGATTGCGGCTTACAAAGAAGCCGGTAACCGCGTGATTACAATCATCGGCGCCCGCAACAAAGACCTTCTGATGATGGAGCCGGAATTCGAGGCGGCGAGCGATGAGCATTATGTGACGACGGATGACGGGTCGAAAGGTCATCATGGTTTTGTTACCGACATCGTGAAAAAATTGTTGGATCAACAAAACGAAGGACAAAACGAAGGCGGATATGAAGGTGAAAAAATCGGCCGCGTTGTTGTCATCGGCCCCCCTATTTTGATGAAAGTCGCGGCGAATTTGATGAAAAATTATCCGGATGTTGAAATTATTGTCAGCATCAATTCCATGATGGTGGACGGCACAGGGATGTGCGGCTGCTGCCGCGTGATTGTCGGCGGCGAGGTCAAGTTTGCCTGCGTTGACGGTCCCGAATTTGACGGTCGGCTGGTGGATTTTGATACCTTGATGAACCGCCTGATGATTTATAAAAAGGAGGAACTGGCCGCTTCTTTGAAGTATGACGAAGAATGCGCCGGCGGTATTTGCTCGAAATTGGATTGAGGATGGATGAAAGGATTGGAATTTATGACGCCGCCCGTTAAAAAGGAAAGAACCGGACGTATTGCCATGCCGGAGCAGCCGGCGAAAGTCCGCCGGCACAATTTTGATGAAGTCGCTCTCGGCTATACGGCAGCGGAAGCCATTGTGGAAGCGTCCCGCTGTATTCAGTGCCGTGTGCCGCGCTGTGTGGAAGGCTGTCCGGTGAATGTGGATATCCCGCACTTTGTCAAGCTGATTGCCGGCTGCCACCCGAAAAGCGCCGCCGAAAAGCTGTTTGAGACGAATATGCTGCCCGCCGTCTGCGGCCGCGTCTGCCCGCAGGAGACGCAATGTGAAGAGTTGTGCATCCTCGGCAAGAAAGGCGAGCCGGTCGCGATCGGCCGGTTGGAGAGGTATGCGGCCGATGCGATGCGTTTTGCCGGCCGCGAAAGCGCGTCCGGCACGGGCAGCGGCGGCCCGCCGACCGCCCCGCCGCTTGGAACGCTTGTCAGCCCGCCGACCGGTAAAACGGTTGCCATTGTCGGCTCAGGCCCGGCCGGCCTGACCGCCGCGGCCGACTTGGCGAAACGGGGTCATAAAGTAACGATTTTTGAATCTCTGCACCTTCCCGGCGGCGTTTTAACTTACGGTATCCCGGGTTTCCGACTTCCGAAGGACATCGTAAAAGCTGAAATCGATGATATTTTGGCGCTCGGCGTTGATCTGAAAACAGATTACGTAATCGGCCGGATCAAAACGTTGGATGAAATCTCCGAAGAATACGATGCCGTCTTTTTGGGAACCGGTGCCGGCCTCCCCCTTTTTATGGGCATTCCCGGTGAGAATTTAAACGGCGTTTATTCCGCTAACGAATTTCTGACGCGCGTCAATTTGATGATGGCTTACAAGCCGGATTCCGACACCATGATCCGCAGAGGCAAGAAGGTAGTCGTTGTCGGCGGCGGCAATGTGGCGATGGACGCCGCCCGCTCCGCGCTGCGTCTCGGGGCCGAACGTGTCACGGTCGTCTACCGCCGCAGTGATGCGGAACTGCCCGCCCGCCGCGAAGAAATCGAACACGCCAAACATGAAGGCATCGTTTTCTCCTTTTTGTCCAACCCGACAAAGATCATCGGCGATTACGGCGACGGAACGCCGCAGGGCCGAAAATTCGACGCAACGGCCATCGAATGCATTAAAATGGAACTAGGGGAGCCTGACGAATCCGGCCGGCGCAGCCCGAAACCCGTTCCGGGATCGGAATTTCAAATCGACGCCGATGTTGTCATCATTGCCATCGGCACATCTCCAAACCCGCTCATCTTTGTCGGCGCTTCCGGCATTGAAAAGACAAAACGCGGCACGATTGATGTCAATGACAGCCTTCAAACGACAAAGGAGAACGTCTTTGCCGGCGGCGATGCCGTGACCGGCGCAGCCACCGTCATTTCGGCAATGGGCGCAGGAAAGAAAGCGGCCAAAGCGATCGATGCGTTTTTGATGAAAAAGTGACGGTTAAGAAAGAGTGCGACCGAACCAAGAAAGACTGCGACCGGAACCGAAGGCATAGACCGCAATTTTGACAAAATGCTTTTATGGTAATCTGCCTATATTATAATAGATGATTAAAAAAATAACACTTCGGAATCTTTTGATATATTTCATTTTTATGACCATTGTCATCGCCACAGTTTCCGTTGTTCTTTTTACGTATATTCCCCGCGATGAGGCTTTAAAAGCGATCCAGTATTCGGCATGGGATATGTCGGCATCACCGGAATCGGATATCGTTCTTGTTTATTCCCTGCGGTCTCCCGGCGGTACGCCCCCGACATTCGGCGCCGACGCGGGGGAAGATGTCTACAAAATGACATACGTTTGGACTTTTAACGGTCACGCCCAGTCTTACCGCGCCGAAATTCCGACAGAATTGCTGGAATATTACCGCGCGAAACCCCACGACTATACCGAATATCAGCGGTATGCGCTTTCCGATTATGACCGGGAGGTGATTCGCAGTTTTGCGGACGCCTTTAAAGAAAACGGCCGCCGGAACAAGTATACCGATGATCAGATTGCCATGAACATCATCACTTTCGTTTATACGCTGCCGTACACAAGCGATTTGGAAACAACGGGTTTTGTCGAATACCCGCGGTATCCGATTGAAACATTGGTCGAAGGCGGCGACTGCGAAGACAGGGCAATTTTGATCTCGGCGCTTCTTTATGAATTAGGAATTGAAAATATCATTATCCAGTTGGAAGACCACGCCGCTGTCGGACTGAAAGACAACGGCAAATACACCGGAAAATATTACAATTATAACGGTACTCGGTATTATTATGCCGAAGTTTCCGAAACAAGCACCTCTGTCGGCGTCATTCCGCCCAATATCAACCAAACGCTGGTTGCCCTTTATCCGGTCACTCCGACACCTTATTTCTCGTCCAAAATCAATCAATATTCGGCGGGCAGGAATGCCGACGGTCTTCTCTACAGCCTTTCGGGAACAATAAAAAATCAGGGTCCGGGCGAGGGCAAGAACGTGACGATCCGGGTTGTAACAACCATGTCCGGTCTCAACGGCACGGCGCCGCCCGATAAACTTATTTTAATCGGCGACCTGCCGGAGGATTACATCGCCGATATCGAATCGCGTATTTCCGTTCCGAACGGCAACAGCCTTGTTGAGATTTATCTTGAAGGTGATAATTTTGACCCCATCCCGATCAGCGGTTTTTATGTCACCGGCCGGTGAGTTCAGTTTTTAAAATCGTTTCGTTTTTTAAAATTTTCTCGTTTTTTATTTTCTCATTTTTTTATTTTCTCATTTTTTTAAATTTTGCTTTTTAAAATCATTTCAGCATTAAATTCAGTGCGGCTTTTAAAGAGCCCGGAATGCTTCCGCATTGCATTTCTTTGAGTTTGTCGGCCGGCAGGATTTTAAAAGCGGCGTTGAGCATTTGATCCGATTTCATCATTTTGTCCATTATTTTTCGGGCCTGAACGGAAGCGTCCAACGCTTCTCCAAACGCTGCCCGCCATTTTTCTTCATAGCCGGTAACGGACAAAACTCCGCCGCGTTTGTCTTCAAAAACGGCGTCCGCCGCGACTTCTCCGGCAATTTTGCCGGCGGTCATTGCAAACGGAATGCCGCCGCCGTTGGTCGCAATCACCTGTCCGGCCGCGTCCCCGGCAATCATAACGGAAGGAGAAGCCGTCTTTTCGGGCGCGCCGTCCACGGGGATCACGCCGCTGTGAACCGACATAATTTTTCCGCCGTTCAATTTTTCAATGGCGGCCGGATGTTCGCGGATGAATCTGTTCAAAAAAGCGCGCGCCGACATATTTTCCGTACACAATGAACGCCGGAGACCGATGCCGACATTGGCTTTTCCTTTCCCCTCCGGGAATATCCAAATGTAGCCGCCCGGGACATATTTATTCCCGAAAAACATTTCCAGCGCTTCTTCGTCGGTATCAACGTTCGTCATTTTATATTCAAAACCGATACCCCTTTCATACGGCAAGCCGCCGGCCGGTTTATTTTCAGACGCCACGCCGGATACGTTATCCGAACGCGCCGCCGAATATGCCGCCGAATATGCCGCCGAATGCGCGAGTCCGAAGGTTTTGCCGATGAAAGAACTTGGTCCGTCGGCGCCGATGATCACTTTTCCGGTCACTTCGGCTTCTCCGAAAACGCCGTTGAGCCTGACCGTATGCTCTTTGGCGCCGGACAGTATGCCGGTTGCCCGTGTGCCGCACAGAAGATCGGCGCCGGCAGAGACGGCTTGTTCGGCCAGATGTTGGTCAAAAAGGCGGCGGTCCAACACATATCCGAGAACACCGAATTCTTTCACGCTCAAATCAGGAGCATAAAGACGCTGTGTGGTTGTTTTTGAGAGAATGCATTCTTTTGGGAACTTCTTCATTTCATCGGGCAAAATCATTCCGGGAATCAAATCCTCGATTTCGGAAGCGTCCGGAATAAAACCGGCGCATTGGATCGGCGTTCCGATTTCACGTTTTTTGTCAACAATCAAAACGTCCGCGCCTCCCGATGCGGCATATTTGGCCGCAAGAGACCCGGCCGGACCGGCGCCAATCACGATAACGTCATATTTCTTTTTTGTAAGCGGAAAAGTCATATCAATCTCCGGATTTTAACCCATGACATTTTTTTCGGAATATGTGTTAATTTTTTAAATCTGTTTTGCCGGCGAATTTTTAGTCTCATTTCGGATTGGCCCGTTTTTTCTGAAAAGTTCATTTTCGGAAAGATCATTTTTTGAAAGGTTCATTCTTTGAAAAGTGTATTTTTTGAAAGGTTCAATTTCCTGAAAAATTTATCTGATCTGAAATGTTCTTTCAGAAAAGTTCATATACTGTCATACTGTTTTAAGGAATCTCCGGGAAAGATTTCTCTCATCATGTATTCATCAAACATGTGTTATGGGGACAGTTCCGGAAAAATACAGGCCGGTTTTTCAGAAACTGTTTGAGAGAATTTTCGTTTGATTGATTATGAATTTTTATCTTATTGTTATTTGCATGCGGCCTGATGAAACAGCGTTTTACGACAGCCCTGTTTGACATGAAACATGATGGAATGCCGTATTTTTCCATTCAATTTCACGATTTGTAACTTCGGCCCCTGCCGAAATTGGCAATTTGTTGTTTTCATTGCCCTTCCGCCGCACTTCCTGCGGCGAGCCGGCGTATTTGAAATTCATGTTTTGTCCGTACCTTGGGGTTTTATAACGTTGTTTTTGTTTCAACATTAAAGGAAAATTAACATGACAACAACATTCAGTGACCTCGGTATTTCGGAAAACATTATTCAATCGCTTCTCTTAAAAGGGTATGAATATCCGACACCGATTCAGATTCAAACGATTCCGCTTTTTCTCAAAGGCGAATCCAATATTATCGGCCAGGCCCGGACCGGTACCGGAAAGACAGCCGCTTTCGGCGTTCCGATCATTCAAAATATCACGGAAAAGACAGGCCACGTTCAAGCCATTATTCTGACGCCGACCCGAGAGCTGGCGATTCAGGTCTGTGACGAAATGTCATCTTTTGGCGGCATCAAAGACTTGCATATTGTTCCGGTTTTCGGCGGCCAGCCCGTTCCGATTCAGCTCAAAGCGCTTTCCAAAGGAGCCGATATCATCGTCGGGACCCCCGGCCGCGTGATTGATTTGATTCACCGCAAACGCCTGGACCTTTCTCAAATCTCTTATTTCATTCTTGACGAAGCCGATGAAATGCTGAACATGGGATTCATTGACGATATCAAAGAAATTATCCAGCATACCAATGACGATAAACGTATGCTCTGTTTTTCGGCAACCATCCCGAAACCGATTTTGGGTATCGCCAAAAAGTATATGGGCCATTATGAAATGGTGTCCGTTGAAAACATCAAAGACGCCGCGCTGACCGAACAGCTTTCCATTGACGTCCCGTCGTCACTGAAGTTTGAAGCGCTTTGCCGCGTGATTGATTCCGACCCGGATTTTTACGGTCTGGTTTTCTGCTCCCGCAAAGACACTTCCGATGAAGTTGTTCAGAAACTGGAAGAGCGCGGTTATGACGCCGATGTGATTCACGGCGACATTTTACAGGAACAGCGCCTTCGAATTATGGACCGCTTCCGAAAACAAAAATTGAAGATTTTGGTGGCCACCGATGTTGCCGCCCGCGGTATTGATGTGAACGAGCTGACACACGTTGTCAATTACGACCTCCCGCAGGACCCCGAGTCTTATACACACCGGATCGGGCGGACCGGCCGCGCCGGAAAAAACGGCATTGCGATTACAATCTTAACGCCGGCCGATTTCAGAAAATTCGCTTTTATTAAAAAAGCCGCCAACGCCGATGTCCGCCGCGTTTTGATGCCGGACGCCGACCAAGTCGCAATGACGAAGCGCGAAAAACTGTTCCATGAGCTTTCTTTGGTCATCAATTCCGATTTTTCGAAAACGGATGCCGCCGAACCATTTTTGGATTTCGGAAGAGCATTGACAGAAAACGGGCACAGTGGCGATGAAATCGTTGCCTGCCTTTTGAAGCACGTTTATGAAAACCGCATTCTGCCGCGCTCTGAAGACAAAATCATTGATGAATTGTTTGCCCAGCAGGAATCCAAGAACCGTTTTGGAAGCGACGGGAAAAAAGGCAAGCTCAGTAAAGAAGGCGACAGTTACCGTGACCGTAAAGGCGGAAAAGAAGTCAGCGGCTTTAAAAGCCGCAAAGACGGTGACTTTAAAGACCGTAAAGACGGTGACTTTAAAGACCGTAAAGACAAAAAGGGCGTCAAAAGCCGCGGCGAGCGGTACGGTGCCGACCGATACGGCGGTAAAAAGGACGAGAAAAAAGGTTACAGCGGTCACAAAGACACTCATTCCAACAAAAATTACGCCATGAAAAGAATTGAAGATAAAAAGGCAAAAGGAAGAGCATAATCTTTCCGGCCGAAATGTCTGCGGCGGTTATTGCCGCGGACTTTTTTTAATTTATGTTTCATTCCGATGTCAAATTTATATACCAAAAAAGATAAGAGTCTGAAACCAATTTCAAAAGCTATTCAAAAACTTATTCAAAAGCGACTCAAAAACTTATTCAAAAGCGATTTAAAAACTTATTCAAAAGTTTATTAATGAGATTGATTCACGGGTCTATTGCGGGTTATACTTCATGAGTGATTCAGAAAATGTTTCGGGTGTCTGCTTTGACATGAACGGGGACATTCGTACTTGCAAGTTCTTTTATATAATGAAGTATACCGCCGGCGCTTTTTTTGTTTTGTCCGCCGCCGTTCTTCCGCTGTGGGCCTTTTTGGCCGTTTTTTTGATTTTGTTCATTTCGTCTTTTACGCCTCTTTTTCAAAAAGCGGCGGCTCTTTTCAATCTCACGGGCGAAGACAAACTCCGTCATCTGAAGTTTGATTTTCGTCTTCTTGCGGGCCTTATGACGCTCAGTTTCGCGGTTGCCGTCCCGCTTGAAATATACGGCAAAAACATCGGTATCGAATTCCCGAGCTTTTTGATTTTTCAGGCGCTGACCGTTACCGTCTTCAGTACGCGGTCTTGGTTTAGCTTGTTCAACAAGGTGACTTTGTATGAGGACATCCGCGAAAAGGAGTCTTTCAAAAACATTTCGCTGCTTTATGAATTCTTCTTAATCGCCCTTCGCGTGCTCGGCGCGTTTTTAGCCGGCTTTTGGGTTGCTTCTTTTACGGGATACGACCTCACGCCCGACTTTCTCAACCGGCTCTTTTTCATCGCAATGATCGGCGCTTTCATAGGCAGTTTGTTTGAAGCCATCCCGTCTAAAATCAACGCCATCGCTTCCATTTACCTCGGATCTCTCTTTTCGATATGTCTTCTTTTCATGCTCAACTATCAAACGCCGTGGTTGGAAACAGCGCTTGCCGCTCTCTTTTCTGTTGTTTTGGCTTTTTTGGCTTACCGCTATAAAATCGCCGATGTCTCGGCACTTTTTTCCGCGGCGGTTCTCGGTATTTTAATCATTTTGTTCACAAATTTGTGGTGGTACATTCTTCTCGTTGCTTTCTTTATTTTCGGCGGCGGATTTACGAAGTACAAATTCAAACAAAAAAAAGCCGCGGGGCTCGCCGAATCCAAAACAGGGATCCGCAGTTATGAAAACGTTTTCTCAAACAGCATTTGGGCGCTCGTCGTTGCCGTTTTGTACGGCATTCTCTCCCAAAATCCTGACTGGGGCTGGCTGGCAACCCCGCTTGTCTTTGCGTATGTCGGCGCCGTCGCGACGGCAACCGGTGATACAATGGCCAGTGAAATAGGGGTGACCGCCAAAGGTCCGACTTACATGATTACCACCTTCAGAAAAGCCCGCCCCGGCGAAGACGGCGGCGTCAGCCTGCTCGGCGAATTTGCGGCGCTTGCCGGTTCCGCCATCATCGGTATAATGGCATTCGGATTCGGCATGATCGATTCTCTCGGTCTTTCCCTCTTGGTTGCCGTGGCGGGCGGCTTTCTCGGCACCAACATTGACAGCATTCTCGGCGCCGTCCTGCAAAAGCGCGGCTACTTGACCAACAGCGGCGTCAATATCGTTGCAACGCTTCTTGGCGCCGTCATTTCCTTTGCTCTTTTTTTCTTGCTTCTGTAAAAAAGAAGCCGTGCTTTAAATTTCAAGGCAGGAGTCCTCTGTCGTTATCATAACTTATTTATATGAAAAATCGTTTTTAGGATTGTCTGTTTGACAAACTTTTTTTCACACTGCGGAGATAACCAAGTGGTCAACGGTGACAGACTCAAGATCTGTTCGCGTAGGCGTTCGCGGGTTCGACTCCCTCTCTCCGCATTCCTTTTATTAAACCCTGTTTTACTAAACCTTGAACGGATTCTCGGCAGATTTTAAATACGTCTTCCACACTTCAAATTCCTCTTTCATATGCTGATTAAAATCTTAATTTTACAGTTCGGTCCGTATCAGACCGCCGAATCTCCGATAATCAAGCTAAATAAACGAATGTTCGTTATGCCGGCAAGGAAGTCTTTTCACGACTCAGAGAACAGGATGTATGACGGAAGCACAGCCGGTTGAAAATAAAATAAAAATCGAATAAAATAAAAAATCAAATTAAATCATCTATATTACGTCTGCCGTAAAGTACGCTGTCAAAACGCGTACTGTTGATTAAACCTTTAATCACAAATGCTTTTTCAAAAACTCAAACAAAATATCATTGACTTCTTCCGCGTTATTGCCGGTGACATGAGGGAAATGTTTTGCGCCTTCTATTTTTACTTCCGTAAAGTTGGGAATATTGCGGCGCAATCTTTCGATTTCTTCAATTTTAATCAGAATGTCGTCACTGCCGTAAATCAGCAAAAACGGCGCCGTGATTCTTTGAAGCTCTTCATCGGAAAAATCGGGATATTTTTCGCCGATTTTAATCGTTTCCCGAAGAAAATCTTCCCAATTGCCGCGGTGAGCCGGTTCAAAATCCGCTTTTAAAAATTCAATAAAGTCGCAATACTTAACGCAATCAATATTTTCAGGACAATATTTTTCCAAATAAGCTTTCACGTCCGCGTTCGGACAGCCGCCGGAGCTGATCGACGTCATCGTTTTGACACGGTCAGGATGGTGAAAAGCGCAATACATTGCCGCGTCCGCGCCCATGCTGTGGCCGATAATGTGCGCCTGCTCAATGCCCAAATGGTCCAGCAGGTCAATGATATCTTCGGCTAAAAGCGGCGTTGTCCAGTTCATAGAGGCCGCTTCTGTTCTTCCGTGCCCTCTCAAATCGGGGTAAATGCCGCGGAAAGAGAATTGGAATTTTTGGATTTGAGAAGCAAACGCGATAATTCCGCGCGAAAAACTACCGTGCATGAAAATGACAGGGGCACCGGTACCGATATCTTCATAAAACATTTTTAAATCATTTTTTTCAAAATAGGGCATCGTTTTCCTCAGGTCACCATATCATCTTTTCCTTTTTATTATTTGTCATAGGTTCCCAAAAGATTGAGAGGATAACAAAAATTTAACAAAATTTTTAACAAAAATTCCCACGGCTCAATTTCCGCAGCGCCGCTGTTTAAGGACAAAAAGGACAGCCGGCCAAAGACCGGCTGCTGTTGTAATTCAGTTGTTTTTCTCATACGATACGTTCCCGTTTCAGAGAAAATGCAGGTGTTTACATTTGGTTTCTGTTTCTGTACAGGATGAGACCAAACGCCAAAGCCGGCGCCGTCAATAAAACCATCGCCCAAAACAGCGCTCCGGGAAGACTGTTCGTGCCGATGTTTTGAGTGCGTCCGGAATCGCTGCCGGATGGTTTATTTGCGGGCGGCGTTGTTTTATTGGAACCGGAATTGTTCAACGCATTTTCGTTGTTTTCCGTGATTCCGGCCTGACCGAAACCGCTGCCGGAACTTTTGTTGCCGCCGTTGCCGCCGCCGGCAGGCTTCGTCCACTGTGCGTACAAGACATGGTCCGCCTCATTTGTCACAACCGTAGACGAATCTACCTTTTCACCGCCTGAAACCGCTGTAAACCAGCCTTCAAAAGTACACCCGTCCCGACTCAGCTCGGGCAATTTGCCGTATATTTTATCGAAAAGTATAGGTTTGCTGTCCGAAATCAGGCCTTCAACGGCATCTTCACCGGCATTGAGATCAAAAGACACGGTATAAAACGTCAAAGCCGTACCAACCGCATAGCTGATATCATAGTTATTGTAACCCTGCGTAAAAGGCTCCGACCATGTCACTTCGCCGGTAATATACATCTCATATGCACCGTCATCTGCCGGATCTCGGTCATATGCCGCTGAAGCGTGGTTGTTCGAAAACACGACACCTGTGGCATCCGCAGGAATCGTGAAGTTGCTAAGGTTTTCATTGGTGTTGGTAATCCAAACGCCACCGCCGTCAAGGAATGCAGTGTTATCGGAAATCGTGCCGCCTGTCATAGCAAAGCTAGCTTCGTATATGTACACGCCGCCGCCATACACATCCGCGGTGTTATTAGAAATCTTTCCGCCCATCATAGTAAAGCTTCCGAATGAGAACACGCCGCCACCACTGCCGTCATTTGCGGTGTTATTTTCAATCGTGCCGCCTGCCATAGTAAAGTCAGAATGTGCAAGCACGCCGCCACCATCGCCATAGTTTGCAACGTTATTCGAAATCGTGCCGCCTGTCATAGTAAAGTCAGAATTTACCAACACCCCGCCGCCAATTATATTCGCGAAGTTATTGGAAATCTTTCCGCCCGCCATAGTAAAAGCAGATTCTGCTGCTACACCGCCTCCTAAATCAGCTTTGTTATTCTCAATCACGCCGCCGGTCATAGTAAAGTCAGAATATGATAACACCCCGCCGCCATTTATCTTCACGGAGTTATTCGCAATCACGCCGCCGGACATCTCAAAAGATCCGTCGGATCCAACAAACACGCCACCGCCACCGATATTCGCGAAGTTATATTCAATCACACCGCCGGACA
>WRDC01000027.1 GCA_009783635.1 Methanimicrococcus sp.
ATGTTCATTTAATGTTAGCACCGGTAAACATCAATATTCATAATCAGCCGTTGAGAGCAATACCAGTGTGACTGAGAACGCACCGGTCCGGTTCGATGCCTTCCGAAAATTCAACGAGGTGTAAGCGTTGATTGCCGCGGATAAACGTCTATTTCAAACCTGTCCGGTTTTTGTCCACCCGATGCGGTCAAAAATAATTTTATGGCCGTCCGCCTTACGCCCCTTCGTGACACGATGCGAATTTTAACATATTTGCAATTTACAATTTGAAATCATCGAAAGATAAAAGGTAAAAGGCCGTTATTTTTTCGAGCCTTTTTTACCCTGATTCTTCTTGGAGTCGATTTCGGCGATATTGGAAATATAACTGCTGACGGCTGCGGTAATCGCCGCCACGACAATTTCCTCATTGTCCAATGCCGATGCCAGCGTTGCGCCTTTAACGGAATCGCGTTCCAAAACGCCCCTGACCGCGTCAATAATATTGTTGTCGGCAATGAATTTCGTGGACAGGTTGCCTTTAACGAATTCCTCATTTTCCATAACGGCTTTGTGGAACGGAATGTTGGTCGTCACGCCGATAACCACATATTCGTAAAGCGCGCGCTTCATTCTGGAAATGGCTTCCTCGCGGTCAGAGCCGTATGCGCACAGCTTGGAAATCATAGAGTCATAATAAGGCGAAATCGTATAACCTGTGTGAACACCGCTGTCAACGCGGATGCCGGGGCCGCCGGAAGAGCGGTACCTGCGGATTTTTCCGGGAGACGGCGCGAAATCATTCAACGGGTCTTCAGCATTGATACGGCATTCAATGGCATGGCCGCGGATGGAAATATCTTCCTGCTTTATTGTCAGCGGAAGGCCGGCAGCGACACGAAGCTGTTCTTTTACCAAATCGATGCCTGTCACCAGCTCTGTAATGCCGTGTTCCACCTGCAGGCGGGTATTGACTTCCAAAAAATAGAATTTGCCGTTGGAATAAATGAATTCCACCGTTCCGGCATTGGAGTAACCGACCGCCTGAGCCGCGCGGACAGCCGCTTCACCCATTTCTTTCCGGAGTTCCGGCGTCATAATCGGCGACGGCGCTTCTTCAATCAATTTCTGGTGACGGCGCTGGATGGAACATTCACGGTCACTTAAATAAACGACATTGCCGAACTTGTCAGCCATAATCTGGATTTCGATGTGGCGGGGATTTAAGACGTATTTTTCAATAAAAACGGAAGAATCGCCAAAAGCGGATCCCGCCATTCTCATTGTCGATTCAAGCGCTTCCTTGAATTCGTCTTCACTGTTGACAATGCGCATACCGATGCCGCCGCCGCCGGCGGAAGCTTTAATCAAAGCCGGATAGCCGATTTCTCTGCCGACAGCAATCGCTTCATCGACATCGTGAACCGCATCTTCCGTTCCGGGAACGGTCGGAATGTTGGCCTTTTTGGCAATTTTACGGGACTCGATTTTACTGCCCAGTTTTTCAATCACATAGGAGGAAGGACCGATAAAATTGATGCCTTCTTCTTCGCAGCGCCGGGCAAATGTGGAGTTTTCTGAAAGAAAACCGTAACCGGGATGAATACCGTCACAGCCGGTTTGTTTGGCAATCTCAATAATTTTTTCGATATTCAGATAGCTTTGGCTTGCCGACGCGGGACCGACATGCGCCGCTTCATCGGCGTACATCGCAAAGAGTGCTTTGTTGTCCGCATCGGAATAAACGGCAACGGTTTTAATGTCGAGTTCCCGGCACGCGCGCATGACGCGAATGGCGATTTCGCCGCGGTTAGCGACAAGGATTTTTTGAAACAACGCTTCTGCCATTTGAAAAGCCCCCGTTATTCAATAATCATCAACGCATCGCCGCCGGAAACAGTGTCGCCTTCGGAAACAATGATTTCTTTAACGGTTCCGGAGCGGGGCGCACTGACGGCGTTCTCCATTTTCATGGCTTCAATCACACAGACGATGTCGCCTTCATTCACTTGAGAGCCGACTTTTGTTTTAATGGAAAGGACCATGCCCTGCATAGAACTGGTAACTGCGCCGGCTGCATTGGACTTGTTCTTTTTCGCGTCGTCGGGTGAAGCGGGCGCGTTGTTTTTGCCCCCTTGGCCGTTGGCCGCGACAATACTGTAACCTTTCGGCTCAACTTTAACGTCAAAGACGCTGCCGTCAACATCAACGCGGAATTCGGTCGGAACGCCGGAAATGGCGGCGCCGCCACCCGCGGGAATGGAACAAGAGCAAATCAACTCTTCCTCTTCAGCCTCACCTTTCAGGAACTTGGGCGCAATCGCCGGATATAAAGTATAAGTCAAAATGTCCTCTTCGGATTTGGCAATGCCCATGGCTTCAGCTTCCTTTTTCATCTTCTCGTATTCCGGCGGGAGCAGGTCACCCGGACGAGCCGTTATCGGCTGTTCGTCACCGATGATCAAAGAAAGCATTTCAGCAGAAATCGGAACCGGCGTTTTGCCGTAGTAACCGCGGGCATAATCTTTCACTTCTTTGGGAATGACCTTGTAACGCTCGCCCATAATCACGTTCAAAACGGCCTGTGTTCCGACAATCTGGCTGGTCGGCGTCACAAGAGGCGGGTAACCGAGTTCTTCGCGAACGCGCGGCATTTCGGCAAGCACGTCCATGTATTTGTCAAGCGCGTTCTGCTCTTTGAGCTGAGAAACCAAGTTGGACAGCATACCACCCGGAACCTGATAAAGAATGACGTTTGAATCAATGGTTTCCGAAATCGGGTCGCAGATGGAGTTGTATTTCTCCTTCAGTTTTCTGAAAAACGGCGTGATGTCGTTGAACTTTTCAAGAGGGATTCCGGTATCGTATTTGGTTCCCATTAATGAAGCAATAATAGCTTCCGTCGGCGGCTGCGAACTGCCCCAGCCGAACGGGGAAATGGCAGTGTCGATGATATCGGCGCCGGCCAGAACCGCCGCATAATACGTAATGGGCGCCATGCCGGATGTGCAATGAGAATGGACGCAGACGGGGAGGGAAACTTCTTTCTTCATGCCGGAAACAATTGCGGATGCCGCCGCAGGGGAGAGAAGACCGGCCATATCTTTGATACAAATCGAATCGCAGTCCATCTCTGCCAGCTTCTTGGCCATATCAATGAATGTCTCGGGCGTGTGGACGGGGCTGATTGTGTAGCTGACCGTTCCCTGCACATGGGCGCCGACTTTTTTAGCGGTGCGGATGGAAACTTCAAGATTTCGGAAATCGTTGAGCGCGTCAAAAATACGGAAAATGTCAATACCGTTTTCGTAAGATTTTGTCACGAATTTTTCAACGGTGTCGTCCGAATAATGGCGGTAACCGACAAGGTTTTGACCGCGGAGGAGCATTTGAGCCGGCGTTTTTTTCATGCGCGATTTGATGTCTCGGAGTCTCTGCCAAGGATCTTCGTTGAGATAGCGGATGCAAGTATCAAACGTTGCGCCGCCCCACATTTCCAATGAATGGTATCCGACATCATCCAGTTGTTCAACAATATCTAAAATATCACGGGTTCTCATACGTGTCGCAATTAAAGACTGGTGTGCGTCACGAAGAGCGGTTTCTGTAATTTTTACGGCCATAGTTCATCTCCCTCCGGTTTTGTAATAATATTCAGTAATCTTCAATAATATTCAGTAATAAGTCAGTAATAATTCACAGTAAGATTCAGTAAGATTCAGCAAGATTCAGCAAGATTCAGCAAGATTCAGCAAGATTCAGCAAGATTCAGTAAGATTCAGTTTTCTTTTCCCGGACTGTTTTTTGGCTCCCTCTCTTTGAGTTAACGCCGAAAAAACAGGTCCTGTTATTCTAAAGTGGGACAAAAAAGAATGTAAACTATAAATATATTTCCGGCAAGTTTACAATATGTCATTGGAACTGCCTATATCTTTTTGCATTCAAAAAGGAAAAATAAAAACTAAATTGACATATCGATTAATATAAAGACAGCTTTCACAGTTCAAAAGTGAATTCTAAAGTGAATACAAATGTCTTCACACACTTAAAATCAAAATAATAAACTTGAGATGAGGAATTCGAATGAGTTTTAAAAAGTGCAGACTGACCCATCACTCCCTCCGAAAGCTGGAATATGATTATAATCCGATTGCGGGTACATCCAATGTTCAAATTAAAACGGGATCGAACGCCAAAGTCCCGATCGGCGATTTAAGCAAACCCTGTATCATTGAATGGGGTATAGAAATGACGGCAGAAAACGGATTGGTGAATTTAAAATGCATCGCGCAGTTCCATTTTAAAGTGGACGGAACGAGTGACGATTATGACATTGAAGAACTGCGGAATTATGTTTTAGAAAACGGAAATCCGGTCGCTTACAAAAAGATGTCGGAAATCATCAAAACAATAACGGGTCTTTCGAATAAGACGCCTTTGACTCTGCCGACTTATCAGGCCATTATGCAGAAGAAAAACTGAAATGGCCGGGGATTTGGAAACGGTTGCCGCTGCCGCCGTCCCGCCCGCGCGCGAGCCGCACACATTTTTCTAAAAAACAGCAAAAAACGAGGGTGAGATTTGGCACAATTGCTGAAGCATTGCCATTGCTGTGACTGTTATGGCTGCGCCGCCGCCGCCGTCCCGCCAGCGCGCGAGCCGCACACATTTTTCTAAAAAACAACAAAAACGGGGTTGGGATTTGGCACAATTGCCGAAGCGTTGCCACTGCTGTGACTGTTACGGGTGCGCCGCCGCCGTCCCGCCCGCGCGCGAGCCGCACACATTTTTCTAAAAAACAACAAAAAACGAGGTTGAGATTTAACATAAT
Organism: Methanimicrococcus sp.; assembly: GCA_009783635.1. GTDB lineage: Archaea > Halobacteriota > Methanosarcinia > Methanosarcinales > Methanosarcinaceae > Methanimicrococcus. Next base: position 4,811 of record WRDC01000027.1, read on the forward strand.
TGCTGAAACATTGCCACTGCTGTGACTGTTATTGATGTACCGCCCCCACCATCCCGCCCGCACGCGAGCCGCACACATTTTTCTGAAAAACAGCAAAAACGGGGTCCGGATTTGATGAATTGAAAAAAAAAGATTGTGGAAGAAGTTTGAAACTTCTTCACAATTGACAAAATTATTTTTTTGACGCTTAAAGCATCATTCTCATGTCCATGCAGTATGCTGTGACGCCGTCTTCCATGATTCTCATCGGGTTGATTTCGAATTCCTTGATTTCGGGGAAGTCGGTCACCAGCTGAGAAACTTTAACGATTGCGTCGGTGAGAAGCGCCATGTCCACGGCTTTGGCGCCGCGGGCGCCTTCGAAAATCTTAAAGGCCTTAATAGAGCGGACCAGTTGCTCAGCTTCGTCTTTGTTCAGCGGCGCGACACCGAAGGAAACGTCTTTCAAAATCTCGACATAAATGCCGCCGAGACCGAACATGACCAACGGGCCGAAAGTCGGGTCACGGACCATACCGATGATGACTTCGTTGCCGCTTCCGAGCATCTGCTGAAGCTGAACGCCTTCAAGCCTGGCGTTTGGAACATGGTTTTTAACGTCGACCATCATCTTTTCATAAGCCGCTTTGACTTCATCCTTGTTTTTCAAATTCAAGCGGACACCGCCCGCATCGGATTTGTGGGTGATGTCGGGAGACATAATTTTCATGACGACCGGATAGCCCATCTTTTCAGAAGCGGCGACGGTCTCTTCAACAGTCTTGGTCTCAGCGTATCCGACGACCGGAAGGCCGTAGGCTTCCAAAATGCCGATGGATTCCAAACCGAGAACCATATTTCCTGCCGCTTTTGATTTGTTGATGATTTCTTCAGCCTTCGCTTTGTTGACTTTTGCAACAGCGGGCGCTTTGAAGTCGGTCTTTAAAATGTCGACGTATTCACAAAGGGCGCGCATGGTTTCAATGGCTGCCTCCGGATAAGTGTAGTTGGGGATACCGGCCTTTTGGAGCATCTTTTCTCCGGGCGCCATTAAAGTACCGCCGAAGAAGACACAAAGAATCGGTTTTGTCGCGGTCTTGAAACGGTCAATGACGAGCTGCGCGGTTTTTTCGACTTCCGTGACAGATTGCGGAGTCACGAGGAAGATGATACCGTCAACACTGTCGTCTCCGAGAGCGACATCAAGAGCCAACGCGTATCTGTCGGGTTTGGCGTCTCCCAAAACATCGATCGGGTTTTTGGCACTGGCCGCTTCCGGAAGCGCTTCCTTTAATTTCAAAAAGTTGGCATCCGCGAGTTTGGCCATTTTCATGCCGTTGTTGATAACGGCGTCCGTTGCCATAATGCCGGGGCCGCCGGCGTTTGTAATAATAGCGACATTTCTGCCTTTCGGAAGCGGGCATGCGGAGAATGCAATGCTGTAGTTCATCATTTCATCCAACGCGGAAGCGCGGATGACGCCGGACTGACGGAAAGCTGAGGCATAAGCCTGGTCGGCGCCGGCAATAGATCCCGTGTGAGAAGAGACGGCGGCGGAACCCGCATCGGTTGTACCGGATTTGATGAGGATAATGGGTTTTTTCTTACAGGCAATCTTTGCGGCTTCCATGAAAGCGGGGCCGTCAACGATTTCTTCTAAGTAAGCGGCGATGACTTTTGTACCGGGGTCTGAGGCAAAGTCTTCCAAACAGTCTTTTTCAGTGACGCCGGCTTTGTTACCGAGGGACACGACGCGTGAGAAACCGACATTTCTGGCGTCCGCCCAGTCGAGCATCGCTGTCATGATGGCGCCGGACTGGGACATGAATGCGATGTCACCGGTAATGGCCATCAATTTCGCGAAGGAGCCGTTTAATTTGGCGTGCGTGTCCATAATGCCGAGGCAGTTCGGACCGACGAGTTCCATGCCGTATTTGCGGCAGGCTTGCGCAATTTCTTTTTCCATTTCGGCGCCTTTTTGGTTCACTTCTTTGAAACCGGCGGAAATGACGACAACACTTTTGACCTTGGACTCGCCGCAGTCGATGATGGAATCAAGGACAAACTTGGAAGGAATACAGAAAACAGCTAAATCCACAGTATCGGGACAAGCGGAAACGGACGGATAGGCTTTTTGTCCCATCACTTCGGCAGCGTTTGTGTTGATCGGGATGACTTTTCCCGGAAAACGGTCGAGTAAATTTTTCATGACGGAGTAACCGATTTTTCCTTCGGTGTCCGATGCGCCGACAACGGCGACTGTCTGGGGTTTAAACATATTGAGCATGCATATTCTCCTTTAATTTACCCAAGTGGGTTTTTGGATTCTTGTCTTGGTTTTCGCTCAAACAGAAAACGATTGGTTTATCAATTGATGAAATCCGATGAGGTTGAATTTCAAGCCGGCTTTCGCCGTTTATTCGTTTTTTATTTTTGAGTTGTTTTTCGTATTTTGATTGTTTTGGATTGGATGCTGACCGGAAAAGGATGCGCTTTTTTGGAGCCGTTTTGGTCCTTACGATTAACATCGTTTCATTTTGTCCTTTTGCGGCATTATCTGCCACATTACATTTCGTACTCAGCAAATCGCTTCAAATGTAATGAATGTATGTTTAAATTAAAAACTTGTATATAAACGTGATTCCCCGAAATGACAGGAACATATAAAATAATGACATATATTTTCGGGAAGGATAAATGGATAAAGTATTAAAAAAATATTTCACCTTTTCAAAACTTTTTAATCTGCCGATGAGCCAAACCTTTAATACAAAACACCGCAAAAAATGATGAAATGATGAGGCGATAAATATGGTAATTATTGAAGCGACCGACAAAAAGTGGGATGACATCATCTCAAACAAGGAAAAGCCCGTTATGACCATGTTTTATATGGAAACATGCCCGCACTGCCAAAAAATGAAACCGGTCTTTGAAGACCTGGAAAAAAAATACGGCGGCAAAGTGTCATTCGCCCGAATTAACGCGATGAACTACCTCGATATCACCAAAAGATACGGCATTGTTGCCGCCCCCGGTTTTAAATTCTTTAAAAACGGAAAACTGCTCAACGAAGATAACGCCGTCATGAAACCCGAACAGTTAGAACAAATCGCAAAAGATTTGGAAAGCGGCGAATTATAAAAGAAATATCGACTTTTAACCAAAAATGGATGAACTGTGATAAAAATGGTCGTTGAAAACAAATTTAAGATAATTCATATACTTGAATATACAGCGAAGATATGTGTTTATTTGATGATTTTTTTCAGTATTATTTTTTTATTTGCAATACTGCTCGGAGCAACAAATTTTGAATATCCGAACAGTATTCAACTTTTTTTGTTTTATGGAACGCCTATTTCAATAATGATTTTAGTAGGAGTTTTGATTGTTAAATTTATTTTGAGCAAAGGGGGATTACACTCTCATTAATTTTTCAAATCAACCCCTGAAACAATGTTTCAAATGAAGTAACGGCAACTATGGCAACAGTAAAAATGACAAAGACCGGAGCCGAAAGGATCAAAATTTGAGCAACTTTTGAGCAACCTGTTTAAGACACTTTCAAAACCAAATCTTCCAAACTCAACGAAACCTGCTCGCCACTTTTCATATCTTTCAAAGATAAAAGACCCGATTCCAGCTCTTTTTCGCCGATAATCAAAACGTAATCAGCGTTCACTGTGTTGGCATATTCCATCTGCGTCTTGAAATTGCGGCCCATGACATCGGTCAAAACCGTCGCGTAAGGACGAAGTTTTCCGGCTGCTTCAATGCCTTTTGCCTGCGCTTCCGGTTTGGTGATCAGAACGACTGTTTTGGACGCGTCTACCGGAAGTTCACAGATTTCCATGATTCTGTCAAATCCGATTCCGAATCCCGTCGAAACGACATCGCCGCCGCCAAAAAGTGAGATTAGCTTGTAAGAGCCGCCGCCGCATATTTGTTTTTGAGCGCCGAGGCCTTCCGCGTAAACTTCAAAGACGATGCCCGTGTAATAATCCAGCCCACGCGCAACGCCAAAATTGACGGTGTAGTCGGTCACGCCGTAAGCGGCCAAAAGGGCGAGGGTTTTTTCAAAGGCGTCCAGTTCGGGCAAATCGCCGACAATTTCGCGGGCACTTTTGGATGCGGCAAATCCGTCTTTACCGGAAAGGGAAATGATTTTGTGAATTTTATCAGCCATATCGGGCGCAACGTTCAGCTCATCGAGATAAGCATCCAAATTTTCATATTCTTTCTTATCGATGTAACGCATGATTTGTCCAAAAACAGCGTCATCAGCTGTGATTTGAGACAGCAGGCGGCGGAGAACGGACAAATTACCGATATTGAGGTCGCCAATGATTCCGGCCGCGCCAATCAATGTCATTGCCAAGGCAATCACTTCCGCATCCGCTTCCGGTTTGTTGCTGCCGATGAGCTCTGCGCCGAACTGCCAAAATTCTCTGTAACGGCCTTTTTGAGGACGCTCATAGCGGAAACAGTTTTCAAAATAAAAAAGTTTGACCGGTTTTGAAAAAGATTGCATTTCATTGACGTAAGCGCGCATAACGGGAGCCGTGAGTTCCGGGCGAAGCGTCATCTCGCGGTCTCCTTTGTCGGTAAAATTGTAAAGCTCTCCGATGATACCTTGACCGGATTTGAGCGTGAAAAGTTCAAGCTCTTCAAAAGTCGGCGTAACGATTTCGCCGTAACCCCATTTTTGAATGACTTCGCGGAGCTTGAATTCGACATTTCGCCGGCGTGACATCTCTTCCGGTAAAAAATCGCGCGTTCCTCTCGGTTTTGAAATTGTCATAACTAATATTCCTGAAATTTAATGACTCGTGAAATGATTGAATTGAATAAAAGTTCAAGGGCAGAATAAATTAAAAAACTTATGACGAAAACATCATTTATTTTTGAATAATAACCGAAACGATGTCACCGTCTTTTAATTTATGATCCAAACCGACGCGCTGGCCGGGATGCTTGGCGGAAGGTCCCCAAACGTAAGCGAAACGGAATTTTTTTCGGAAATCCTTGTGCAGACGGTCACATATCTGCCCGACATTCGTATTGCGCAGAACAATCATCGGTTCTTCTAAATCGGCGGCCTCGCCCTGAGGCTTCATGTAAACGCGGATAAAACCGAGACAGTCATAAAGATCATCGCGGAGCATATCCAAATTCTGGTTGTTGTGAGCGGAAATGAAAACGGCGCCGGGGTAAAGCTCCTTGTTTTCTTCCAAGATTTGAGGATTTGCCAAATCCACTTTGTTGACGACAATCATGGAAGAGACATAACTGCGGTTGCCTGCGACGACATCGATAAACTGGTCAACGGTGACATTTTCCCTTAAAAGAACCATCGCATTGTGAATCTTGTATTCGTCCATAATGGATTTGATGGTATCGTCGTCCAAATCCAATTCGACCGTCGAATTGATACGGATTCCGCCGCGATCAACTTTTTTAATGACAACGTCGGGCGGCATCTGATCAACACGGATGCCGGCCTCATACAATTCTTCCATCAAAACATAATAGTGAGCCGGCTGGAAAACGTCCAAAAGGAAGATAACCAAGTCGGAGTTGCGGATGACGGCAATAACCTCTTTACCGCGGCCGCGGCCGGAAGCGGCGCCTTTGACAAGACCGGGGACATCCAAAATTTGGATGATGGCGCCTTTGTATTCCATGACGCCGGGAACAACAGTTACAGTCGTGAATGCATAGGAACCGACTTCGGAATTCGCGTCTGTCAGCTTGTTCAGAAGCGTGGATTTACCGACGGACGGGAAACCGACAAGCGTGACCGTGGCGTCGCCCGATTTTTTGACGCTGTAGCCCTCTCCGGTTCCGGCAGTGGAACTCTTTTTCTCGACCTCGTCATGAAGCCGGGCAAGTTTCGCTTTCAATCGGCCGATATGGAAAGAGGTGGCTTTGTTGTAAGCCGTTTTTTTGATTTCCTCTTCGACTTCCCGAATCTGTTCCTGTAATGTTGCCATATTGTCTCAAAAATAAAGATAATTAAAATAAAATCAAGCGAGTTCAGGCTCGCGTGGAGAATAACCTGTTTTTCAGTATAAATAATTAATGAAACTTAATGAAACGCGCAAGCTCGCGGAAAAACAATATAAAAAGAAGAGAAAGCGCAGAAATCCTGCACTTTCGGTTTTAATGATTACTTTTTGGCTGCCGGCTTTGCATCTGCTTTTTTGGCCGCGGGCTTAGCGGCCGGTTTGGCTGCTGTTTTGGCGGCCGGTTTGGCTGCTGCTTTAGCGGCCGGCTTGGCTGCTGCTTTAGCGGCCGGTTTGGCTGCGGGTTTGGCGGCCGGCTTGGCTGCTGTTTTGGCAGCCGGCTTGGCTGCTGTTTTGGCGGCCGGTTTGGCTGCTGCTTTGGCGGCCGGTTTGGCTGCTGTTTTGGCGGCCGGCTTGGCTGCTGCTTTGGCGGCCGGCTTGGCTGCCGCTTTGGCGGCCGGTTTGGCTGCCGCTTTGGCGGCCGGCTTGGCTGCTGCTTTGGCGGCCGGCTTGGCTGCTGTTTTGGCGGCCGGTTTGGCTGCTGTTTTGGCGGCCGGCTTGGCTGCTGTTTTGGCGGCCGGCTTGGCTGCTGTTTTGGCGGCCGGTTTGGCTGCTGTTTTGGCGACCGGCTTGGCTGCTGTTTTGGCGGCCGGTTTAGCTGCGGGTTTGGCGGCCGGTTTGGCTGCTGCTTTGGCGGCCGGTTTGGCTGCTGCTTCGGCGGCCGGTTTGGCTGCTGCTTTGGCGGCCGGCTTGGCTGCTGCTTTGGCGGCCGGTTTGGCTGCTGTTTTGGTGGCCGGTTTGGTAGCTGCCGGTTTAGCGGTTGTCAACTTGACCGTTGCCGTTTTATCGGTGGATTTAGCGGCGGCTTTTGTCAGTTTCTTTGGATAGATTTCCGTTCCCGTTGTTTTTGTAATCTTTGCAAACTCTTTAAGCATCAAAGAGGTCACCGGACCGGTTTTGCCGGTACCGATATTCCTACCGTCAACCCACACGACTGCCGCGGCTTCCGCTGCGGTTCCTGTAACGAAAATCTCGTCGGCCGTATAGACGTCAAAGAGACCGATGTTCTCAACGCGTACCGGAATTTTGTTCTTTTCGAGCAATTCAATTGCCACTGCCCGGGTGATGCCTTTCAGATTGTTGATGGTCGGCGGTGTGTAAACGACGCCGTTTTTGATAATGAAAATATTATCGCCGGAGCCTTCCGCGACATAGCCGTTGTTGTCAAGGAAGATCGCTTCCTGACCGCCTTTCGCGGTGGTTTCGATTTTGGCCAAAATATTGTTCAGATAATTCAATGATTTGATATTCGGCGACAGAGCGTCCGGAGCATTGCGGCGGATGCCGACAGTAATGCCTTTGAGTTCCATCGTGTCGTACAAAGAAATCGTTGTCGTAACGATAAAGAGATTCGGCTTCGCGCATTTGCGGGGGTCGAGTCCTAAGTCGCCGTTACCGCGGGAAACAATCGGGCGAATGTAGGCGTCTTTTAAGTTGTTCTGACGAAGTGTCTCAAGGATGGCTTCTGTTACGCGCGCCTTGGACATTCCGATATCCAAATCAATGGCTTTTGCGGAATCGAACAAGCGGTCAACGTGTTCTTTCAACTTAAAAACACGACCGTTGTAAGCGCGAATTCCTTCAAAAACCCCGTCTCCGTAAAGAAAACCGTGGTCAAAAACGGAGATGACAGGTTGGTTCGATGGAACGAACTTGCCGTTTACATACATTACATTCTCGCTCATTTCTAAATCACCCGATATAATTTGGGATGTATAGTTCCGGAGGTGCCGTCGGCACCGTTTATGAGTTAATGCTTGTCAACTTAAAAGCAGAAACATCATAAATGAAAAGTATCAATTTCCCAAACCATTATAAACCTTTTTCCGAAAAATCAGCCGGTATGAAGAATTAACATCGGCATCGTTAAAAACGAATCCTGAATTCAATATTTCCAAAATTTCAAAAAAAAATGAAAGACAATCTCAATGAGACTGTCTTTCTGTTGTATAGAGTTTTTTGTGGTCCACTCTATTATAGGGGTTGAAATATCGTTTTTATGACTTCGGCTCGGGAGCCAAAATCAGCGTGATTTTTTTCAGGCCTTTATTTCCTCTTCTTCATCATCTTTTCTCTTCTTCCACAGGAGGAAGAACAAATAGAATCCGATTGCTGCCATGTACAACAAAATGACAGTCAGCCACGGATGACCCGGCATTTTTTCGGGCTCTCCCGGTTGCTGATCTCTGATTCCCGGCCCGGGTTCAGATTCCTGCGGCCGGTCTTGTTCAGGCTGAGGAGATCCTCCTTGGGGACCCACGATCGTCGCATTGCCGAAGCCGGAACCACTGTTGTTGTTGTTCGCTGTAGCGTCGTCGTAGACGAGTACGATGTCGTGGAAACTTATGACGTTTGTCAGAGATACGACTGTGTTGCCCTGTAATACGCCGTCCAGCATCCAGTCAACAAAGGTTCTGCCGGTGACAGACGTCTGTGCAGGCGTCAAGTCAAAGTTCGCTCCATGAACCACGATGTCACTCAAGTCAGGCTCACCGAGGATGGGTGTTCCGTCACGCATCTCGCGCGTCACGCTTATCATGTACTCGTCAGGCGAGTAAATGAAAATGATAGTGTGATCCGCCGTGATGTGTATCACGGTCACCGGGTCAATCGGATTCGTCACGTTGGTCGTGTCCGCATCCCATTGATAGCCTTCGTAAGTGTAGATTCCTGCTAACAGAGCGGCGTCCGGAGAGCCGGTGTAGGTATCGTTGATATTCACATACACCTCGCTTGCGGCTTTTAAAGCGCCGCCAAGCTGACTTTCGTGCTTTTCGGTGATTGTGAAATCCTCGATACCGTCATTGTTCCTATCCTGCCCGTAGATCAGGGTGATGGTTGCCGCCGCCGTTACGGAGGAGATGGCCGGATTCGTGTTGCCCTGTAACACGCCGTTCAGTTCCCAATTCACCAATACCACATCGGTACCCGCCAGTTCTGCCGCCGTGGGCGTATAGGTTGAACCGTCGCTGACTTGTTTTGTGAAACTTGTCTTACCTGCCACGGCGCTGCCGTTGCGCATTTCATAATCGACCGTGATTGTAAACCAATCTTCTAAGACGTCAGGTATTCCGTTTCCGTCTGTGTCGTAACCCCAGACAGCGTAGACTGTCACGTCTGCGTAGATGCCGATCTTATCATCGGTCGGACGCGCAGGCAGTGTGTCGCCGACAGCGTAGAATGTACCGTCAGCGCCGGCGTCAAGTGTCCAGTACGCGAAGAAGACAGGCGTTGAGACCGTATTGTACATCACGTTCGCGTGTGTCGGAGCCGTCATGTCAAGGGCATAAGCCGCCTGCTCAAGGACC
>WRDC01000028.1 GCA_009783635.1 Methanimicrococcus sp.
AAAACCCGCTTCGCCCCTTAATTCTGTCAAAAAAGAAAGGGCAAAAAAGAAAGGGCAAAAAAGAAAGGGCAAAAAAGAAAGGGTAAAAAAGAAAGGACAAAAAAGAAAGGACAAAAAAGAAAGGACAAAAAAGAAAAGGCAAAAAAAGAAAGGCCGAAAACAAAGCAACGCCTTGTTTTCGTGTTTTCAATTGTTACAGTGTTTTTAAGAATTCATCAAATCTGTCCAACGCGATTTTAATATCGTCGCGGGACGTTGCGTAAGCGCATCTCAAATGTCCTTTTCCGGCTTCACCGAATGCGGTTCCCGGAATTGTGATGACACGCTGGGAGGCGAAAAATTTGTCGGCAAACTCTTCGGAGGTGAGTCCCGTGGATTTGATGGAGGGGAAGGCATAGAACGCTCCTTTGGGGTCAAAACAATCAAGGCCGAGTTTGTTAAATCCGTCCGTAATCAAAATCCGGCGGCGGTTGAACTCTCTGACCATGGATTTCATTTCTTCCTCACCGTTTTTGAGGGCTTCGAGACCGCCGATTTGAGAGGTGATCGGCGCGCACATCATGCAATACTGATGGATCAGCATCATGGCGGCAATCAATGGGGCCGGCGCTAAAATGTAACCGAGGCGGAGGCCCGTCATGGCGTAAGATTTTGAAAAGCCGTTGAGGACGATCGTTCGTTCCTGCATACCTTCAATGATGGAAAACGGCGCGTGTTCGCCTTCATAGGTGAGACATTCGTAAACTTCATCCGATATAACGATCAAATCATGTTTCTCAATGATCGGCGCGATGGCTTCGTAATCTTTGCGCGTCATAACGGCGCCGGTGGGATTATGCGGATAATTGATGATGACCGCTTTTGTTTTCGGCGTGATTTTCGCTTCCAGCTCTTCCGGTTTGATTTTAAAGTCATCTTCCGCTCTTGTCGGAACAACAACGGGAACGCCGCCGCTGAGGACGATTTCGGGGATATAGGCAACATAAGTCGGCTGGACGATTAAAATCTCGTCTCCCGGATTGATCACGCAGCGAATGGCAATATCCAGAGCTTCGCTGACGCCGGTTGTGACAAGGATTTCTGTGGCCGGATTGTAATCCAATCCGTATTCCCGCCTGTATTTTTTTGAAATCTCTTCACGGAGTTCGAGGATACCGAAGTTGGATGTATAGGAGGTTTCGCCTTTTTCCAAAGAATGAATGCACATTTCGCGGATATGCCAGGGCGTGACAAAGTCCGGTTCGCCGACACCGAGCGAAATTACATCTTCGACGCCTGCCGCGATGTCGAAATATTTACGGATTCCTGACGGCGGTACATTTTTCATTTTACTTGTGATGTATTTTGAATAATCGAGTTGATCCACCTTTCTCGGGGATACTGTAGGTATTTCTGTCATAATAATCGCTCCTCACGGCGAAACTTGCTGTCTTTTAAATTCTTCGGGCTCTTCCATGATGACACCGTCTTCTTTGTATGTTTTCAAGATGAAGTGTGTCGATGTGTTTTGGACTTGATCCAGCGTCGCTATTTTGTCCGCGACGAAAAACGCGACATCTTTCATGGATTTTCCCAAAACCATGAATTCCAGATCATAGTCTTCTCCCGAGAGAAGGCGAAGCGATTTGACTTCCGTGAATTTGCAAATGCGGTCGGCAAGTTTCTGATAGCCGTGGCCGCGTTCGAGCAATACCTTAATCTGGACAAACGCGTAAACATGCGGATCTTCGACTATATCCCAATTGATGATGGTTTTATAGCTCCGAATCACACCCGCCGCTTCCAGCGTCCGAATCATTTCTCGAACCTCAGCCGGCGGAATTCTGGTGAGTTCTGAAATTTCTTCGGGAGTTGCTTTCGCATTTTGTTCCAGAATTTCAAGAACGTCCTGTGTTTGTTTATCCATTTCTCTTGACTCCTATTGAGTACTGCCGAAAATCAATGCCGCTCTCCGCAGAAACAATCGCGGGGAAATGGGACGGCAAAATTCGGCATAAAATAGAATAAATCATGCTATATAAAGGGAACGAACATAAAAAAAACAAGTGAAAAACAGGTGGCAGATTTATGATATATGCTTTTATGATAATGATTTCTGAGAATGATTGATGATAAAATCTTCGAGCGAGGGCGGCGCGAAGCGACAGACAAAAACGAAAACGGAGGAACGGTTCTTTGTTTTTTCACCGATTACATTCACCAAATTCAAAAAAAAGCAGCCGCCTTCATCATTTCGGTCAAACCTGAACGCCCATTTTCCCAAACCCTGAAAAACAAACTCATGAAAAAAACGGCGTTCATTTTTTATCAATTTTTTTGAAAACGCAACAGAAGTATTTTTCAACTCCAATGAACCAAAAATGCCATTGCCGATGTCTTATTCCTTTTTCCGTCTCTTTTGCAGGCGGCTCACTTTTGGCTGCGGTCATCGTTTTTTTGAAGATTGAGATTTTTTGACCGGAATTTTTGATTCCATTTTCTTTAAAATATATTTTTAGCGAGTTTTATTCAACATTTTCATCATTTTTATTATATAGGACAAATATGAATAATATAATAGAAGATATATCTGTACTATATTATATATACTCCATCTGATATAACTAAAATGACATATAATTATGTAATGGTACTTAATGTTAAAAACGGCCCATTTGACAACAGCAGAGCAGCGACATGAAACACAAAAAAATAATGGAATATAGTCATATTCAGTATTAAATGCCACTACAATACCTATACGTAATTAATGAAAAATCAAGTATGGAACCTTTATTTAACTATCATATTCCGGACTTGTCCCTTAATGAAATTAATAATAAAAACGATGTTTGACAATGGTAAATCAATAACATGAGACATTAAAAAAATTTAACGGAGTTTTAGAATGAATACGAAAATAATGAATCGATTGAATTCAAAGAAAACATTGCCGTTTATCATAGCAGTCGCGCTGACACTGACACTATTTGTGGGTTTAATGGCACCGGCCGGCGCTGCGACGGTCACCACCCAATTGAATTTTAGTACGAATCCGGCTGATGATTCCGGTGACGGCTGGACGTGGGTGCAAGGTACAAAAACTCTCACCTTAAATAATCTGGATCAGGTCTATGACGGTAGCAGCGGTTGCGCCACTAGACCTGCGATTCATCTTCCCGCTGATTCTACCCTTCGACTCACCGGAAACAGCAGTGTCAACAATACCAACGGTACCGGTATTAATGCTTCAGGAAACCTGACAATTGAAGGAAACGGAAGGGTATCTATTACTGCCCTTAACCCCAACGGAGCGTCACGCGGAATAAGGGCATTGGATTCTGTCACAATCAACAGTACGGTATCTATTATTTCCCGCAATAACGGAATAGAGGCAGCGAATTCTGTCACAATTGACGGCGGTACGGTAACAATTAATTCCACTTATTATTGCGGAATAGATGCGGGTGACGTCACAATCAATGGCGGTACGGTATCTATCATGTCCTACGATGAAGGAATATATGCAGACGATGGTCCTGTCACAATCAACGGCGGTACGGTAACGATTGATGCCCCGGGTGACGTCGGAATATATACAAACGACGATTCTGTCATAATCAACAGCGGTACGGTATCTATTACTTCTTACTACGAAGGAATAGAGGCAGACGAAGATGTCATAATCAGTGGCGGTACGGTAACGATTAATTCCACTAATGACGCCGGAATAGATGCTGCAGACAACGTCATAATCAGCAACGGTACGGTATCTATTACTTCTCACTACGAAGGAATATGTGCAGACAACGTCATAATCAGCGGCGGTACGGTAACGATTAATTCCGAGAATGAAGGAATATATGCATATGACGTCACAATCAGCGGCGGCATGATATCTATTATTACTTCTTACTACGAAGGAATAGGGGCGGACAACGTCACAATCACCGGCGGCAGCGGCCTGATTAAAACATCACGCACAAGCGACGGTATTTGGGCTGTCATGTGCTCCGACAATCTTGATGTTGACGACAGCATCCCAGTCAAAGGCTGGAGCGGCACAGGCTATACGGTACCGGTTTTCGTCGATTTTGTGTACAGTGACAACTATGGCGACGACTACGAAACATTTGTCTCATACGGTGGCACACCGATGAAGAACATATGGTTCGGCGACGGTGCCCCAAGCGGCGGCGGTGGCGGTGGTAGCAGTACCGGTCAAGCCACGATTGTAGAAGGAAACAAGCCGGCAAATACACAACCGACACAACCTGTAACTCCTCAACCCGAGACTCCTCAACCCGAGACTCCTCAACCGGAGACGAACAACCGTAACACAGATACAGAACAGACAACTGACGACAACTCTCAAAACTCGGACACCGGAGGCAGCAACAGTATGCTAATATTGGGTTTGCTTCTGTTAGCAGTGCTCATACTGGCCGCCGGCTTTTTCCTGTATTCAAAATACGGTAAGAAGTAATTTGTCGATTTGATTCAAAACCCGAACGCTCCTTTTCCAAAACTTGAAAAACAAATTTGGGAAAAAGAGGCGTTCACTTTTTTTATTATTTTGAAAAACAAAACCGGCTGTCAGAGATAAGAAATCAGAGATAAGAGACGGGCGATTTAAGACGAATGAAATTACATTTTTTCAAAAAAGTTGAGAAAAATGAACGCCCTTTTTTTCATGAATTTGTTTTTGGGGTTTGGGAAAATCGGGCGTTAGGTTTGACCGAAAATGAGACTGGCGCCTGTATTTGATTTTACTTTCGGGCGAAATAAATCCATTCATCATAATAAGTCATATCATCACGGTTATCAATAATTTCACCGGCAACACCCTTTGATTTTAAATAATCGGAGACCCAAACAGCTTCATGTTCGGCCTGCAGCGTCAGCAGCAAAAATCCGCCGGGTTTGAGCATTTTCAAGGCTTCGCCGGCAATTGAAAACCAAAGATTTTTATTGAATTCATAAATTGTGCCGATCATAAAACCGATAACAGTGTCAAACATTTCAGTATCCAGATTTCGGGAGAGCGTTGTTGCGTCCATAATGATTGTTTTTTCCGGCTTCAAGACGTTGTGCGCCAAGCCGATACATATGTCTTCGGCATTGATGTCCACAGAGAGCGGAACAATCTCTTCTTCGTACAATCCCAGTGTCGACATACCGTTGCCGCAGCAGATTTCAAGAATTTTGAGCCCGGGGGCCAAAAACGCTCTTCCGCTTTCTTTCACTGCCGGCAACCCGCGTACTTTGCGAAGGGTCACCGCCGCTTTTTGAACGCGGCTTTCGGAATAAACGGATTCATAAGAAGGCGGCAACGCGCCGGATTCCCGGAAAAAAGCGAGCGCTGTTTTAGAATAATACTCAATGACATCATCAATCAGCTCTTTTTCCGAGACTTGAAGCTGATGCGCAGGTGTGCCGCCCGCAGACGGCAGGGCAGCCATTTCCAAAAGGACGGAACGAAATTCGCGTTTCGTATCGGCGTCCGAAACGGCAGGCGTGAATACAAGACAATTGCCCGTATCATTGCATACGGCATTTCCGCCCGGCTGCCGTTCCACCAGAACAAAACCCGTAATAACCTCCCCTTCCGTCATAGAAGGAGGTGTCTCCGGCCGTTTCTCAAAATGTGCCGGCCCGCCATCTGTCAATAAAACCGTTTCAATATCAAACATACCGGCTTTCTTCATTTCGGCCAGCTCGCGAAGCTGTTCCATTCCGGCAAAAAGAAACCTTTGGCTTTGGAAATTCTCTTCCGTCAAATAAAAGCCGGCGTCGATTCCGAGTTTTTCAGAAAAAAGACGTGAGAGGTGAGTCATTCCCGTCAAAGACGCAGCCTCCTTAAAAAAACCATTTTTACCCCGGCCCGTTATGTATTTGTTTTCCGAAGCAGGGCAAAGTGGGCGACCAAGGCTTCCAGTTGGATTTTTTCATTCGCGCCTTCGGAGATTCTAAAGTCCGCTTCGCCGACCGCGTCAATTAAGAGGATCATTTCACTGTCGGATAAATCTTCGACTTTGAAGAGGGCACGGTAAATTTGGTTTAAAACATCATCCGCCGACAAGCCCTGATCAAAAACCAGCGTATTCAGTTTGTCGCGCGCTTCTTTGAACTGTCCCGACAGTGCCGTGTGAATCAAATCTAAAACGTCTTCCGGACGGGCCGTGGCCGTAATTTTGTAGACGGTTTCTTCGTCAATGCCTTTTTGAATGAAAGCGGCCGCCTGCAAAGAATTGACAGCCTTTCTCATGTCGCCGCCCGCAACGTAAACCAGCGCTTTGACGCCGCCGTCGGTGATTGTCAGCCCTTCCTGTCCGGAAATGTGGCGGATGCGCTTTGCGATGGCTTCATCCGTCAGGCTTTTGAAGCGGTAGACTGCGCAGCGGGACTGGATCGGTTCGATGATTTTTGAAGAATAATTGCATGAGAGGATGAAACGGCAATTTCCGCTGTATTTTTCCATCGTTCGGCGCAGCGCCGACTGGGCGTCGTTTGTCAACGCGTCGGCTTCGTCCAAAAAGATAATTTTAAAAGAGGCGCCGCCGATAGGGGCGGTCTTTGCGAAAGTTTTGATTTTATTTCGGACGATATCAATACCGCGTTCATCGGAAGCGTTGAGTTCCGTGAAATTTTCATTCCAGCCGTCTCCGAACATTTCACGGGCAATAGATACGGCGGATGCCGTTTTGCCGACGCCGGGCGGACCTGTAAACAAAAGGTGAGGCAAATTGCGGGAGCTGACGTACGATTTTAAACGCTCGACCGTCTCCTCCTGACCGAAAACATCGTCCAGCTTCATCGGGCGGTATTTTTCAACCCATATTTCTTCTCTCATATTCATTTCCTAAGCTGATCAATCAATTTACGGGATTGAATAGGGGGAAATCTTATTAATTTGTTTCTCAAAAATTACGGCCTTCGCCTTCGGCGACGGTTTCAATTATTTCAATTGGCGGGGAAAGGAGGTTGGTGTTTTTGGGACCGTTCCGCCCGTCTGCTTCAAATTTATTAGTCCATTGTCGAAAATTCAGCTTATTTTTTCGACAAATTCTTGAGACTGTGCTTGAAAAAAATGATAAAATCACTAAAGTATTTATAAAAGAAAACCGCTTCTAAAATATAAGGTATTTTTTATTTTGAACGGGATTATTATTTCAGTTTCAAAATATAAACATGACAGATTCATGTTCAAAAACTTTTGTCAATTTTAAAAACCGCTTTTAAAAACAAAAATCGAGCATCCGGCGGTTTTTCGGAAGGAGGCAAAAACATTAATTGAGGTCGGAATGGATGAAATAACGAATAAAACTGAGATTAAAAAATCAATTGAGACGCCTATTTTCAGCGCTTGCAATTCTGAAGATCTTTGCGGTATTCTTATCAAAGATTCGGTGGTGAATATAGCAAATCTGCTTGGAGCGGTGGCTGTCTTTACATTCGGAAACATTGATGTGCGCACTTTCCGCGGGCTGGATATCCCCATAATTGATATTACTCAGATCCGAACAATTATCGAAAAGCTGACCTATCTGAAAAATGAAAGCCAATTCCAAATTCAGGAACTGGCCGAGGCCATCCGTACCGAGGCTGACAGAAACTCTTCGCTTTTGATGAATGTCGCCGCCGTTGAATACAGCTTCGGCCATATTGACTACGGTATTGTTATCGGCCTCTTCCGCAGTCAGGATTCTTATTCATTCATCGTTCACAGTATGGCGGAGAATGAAACCGTTCAAACCATTCGCGAATGCGAAAAGCGTGTTTTGCCTGAAACATTCCAAAATGTTTTACATTTGGCGCTCAATATCTCTATGAAAGGCCGGGAAGGCAAAAAAGTCGGCACCGCTTTTATTCTCGGCGACGAAGAGGAAGTCCTTTCCCGCTCCCATCAGATGATTATCAATCCGTTCCGCGGTCAAGACCCCGGTTTAGAGGTGAATGTCAACAAGAAAAAATATTGGGAGTCCGTTATGGGATTTGCTCAGTTGGACGGTGTTTTTATCATTTCCGAAACCGGTAAAATCTTGTCCGCCGGCCGTTATCTGGATGTCGATACCCGCGACATTCAAATTGAAAAGGGACTCGGGACGCGCCACCTGTCATCGGCGTCCATCACCCGTGACACCAATGCAATCGCCATTGCTATTTCGGAATCCGGCGGTACGATTCGCGTTTACATGGATGGCAAAGAAGTCATTATGATTGAACCGGACGCCTCGGTTGTTAAAATTGACGGGTGCCGGCTGCAAAGCTCCGCGAATTAAAAAAAAGATCTCGCCTTAACCTCAAATTTTTTGAAAAACGACTCGGCTGCAAAGCTCCGCGAATTAAAAAAAAGATCTCGCCTCAACCTCAAATTTTTTGAAAAACGACTCGGCTGAAAAAGTCATGCAAAAAAGATGATAGAGAGATTTATTCCTGTTTAGTTCTATATTTTGATTTATATAGGGTAATTATATATACTTCCGGCCCGTAAATATATAGCCTTTTATTCTTTTAAAAAAAGGAAGTCAATATCATGAAAAAAACAAGCTTATTGGTTTGTTTCCTCTTGGTTTTAGGCGTTGTCCTTGTGGCCGGATGCCTCGGCAATGACAACAATTCAACCAACGACACAACCGTCACGGCTCCGCCGGACCCGATTGAAGCGCCGACTGATGCGGCAATGTATCGCGGCAATGTGACAAACATTTCCGTTGCAAACGACACAACAATCATTACACTTGAACAGGTGAGGGGAACCAACTTCGGCGCGGCCGCGATGAAATTCGCCTTTACCGACGCCTCCAGAGCCAACATCGACATCGGCAGCTTAACTGTCGGCAGATATGTGGAAGTTTACTACGGCGTACCGCTCGGCGGCTCGGCGCCCGACCCGGCAGACATTATTGTTGCAAACCTTCTCTACGATGCGAACTTTATCGTCTACAACGGCGAAATCATCAGCGCAACGAACTCTGCCACCACAGGCTTTGTCGGAAATCTTGAAGTCAAACTCGAAAACAACACGACAATGATTTTCAACTGCAACGACGACACTCAGTTCTACATAAATATATCCGATTTGACAGCCGGAACTCAGGTCAACATTCTCGGCAATTATGTTGTTCAGACAAGCGAACCGCCTCAAAACACGGCTTTTGAAATCCGCT
The DNA here is from genome assembly GCA_009783635.1 of Methanimicrococcus sp. GTDB lineage: Archaea > Halobacteriota > Methanosarcinia > Methanosarcinales > Methanosarcinaceae > Methanimicrococcus. The sequence continues at coordinate 9,150 of WRDC01000028.1, forward strand.
CTTTTGCCGAATAAGGTAAGTTTATAAACAGTTTGGAAAAAATTGCGACCGGACAAAGTGAAGGGAGCAATTTTTTCGACAATTTCTTATTTTTTCGACAGTTTTTTGCCGAAATATTTTTCACTTTTTACACGATTTATCATTAAAGTTGTCAAAATGTTTCTGTTTTTTCGAAAAGATCGTTGTTTTTATTTAGCCCGCTTCATACACATTTTATTTTCAAATCTTTTATTTTCATATTCTGCGGATTTTTTTATGTCAACCTCCGAAAACCATTACGTCAGTAAACGAAAACAATATATATGGGTGGGGGATTTATCGACTAATAACGAATAAAGTATTGATAGGGCAATACACTGTTTGTTATTCCTCAAAAGATTAAACCGAACATTTATCTCAATATGGGTTGGAAAAATTTATGCTCCTGACAGTTGAGCCGATTGGCAGCATTCGAAAATCGGCGAACAAAACGGAAATTCTGATTTATTCCGAATTTGAACAAGTCGTCACAAATATTGTTCAAAAATTCGGAGATAATCCGGAAAGAGGCCAAAAACTCCTCGTCGTACACAAAAGTAAAGAAGGGGTTAATCAATTAAAAGTCACGGAAGCGACTTTATTGGAACGCAAAGGCAATGTTCTCACTGTTTCTAAAATCGATGCGTCCGAGGGTCCCGTGATTGATATCTCAACTCAAATCCCAAGTTGAAATCTGTTTTTTAAAAATCTGTTCTTAAAAAATTTTGCTTTTGAAAAATCTTTTTGAAAAATTTGCTTTTAAAAAAAATTGTTTTTAAAAAGTCTGTTCTTAAAAAGTTTGCTTTTTTACGATCAGCCGAATTTTTTGAGATTTCCTTTCAGCCGAATTTTTCGAGCTTTCTTTTCGCCCGAATTCTTTGGTCTCTTCTTCATCATCCGAATTCTTTGATTTCGTCTTCATCATCCGGATTTTTCAATTTTCCGACATATGAAAAAAGGCTTTCAACATCTTTTATTTCCTTTTTTGTGTAAAACAGCAGCGTTTCCCGATATTCCGTATGATATGAAACATTCAGGTTTTGAAACTGTTCGGCCAGCCGGGAAGCTAAAATGCCTCCTTTTCGGTCCCAATCCGTCAGAATAACAGCTTCTTTTCCGGTTTCCGCAATTTTTTCGCAAAATTCGGCCGTCGGCCGGTTGGCACATTTGACAATTTCGATTTCTTCTTTAATTCCGAGATTCCGAAGAGACAAAATATCACGCCGGCCTTCGACAATTATTAAAAAAGGTGATTTCGGGCTGTTTTCGGCGTCGCCGTTCAATGCCGATAAGACTTCTTCGACAGCTTTCAGGCTTTCTGCGTCTCTGTCGGAAACTCTTTTGTTTTTATCGGGTCTCATTTACTTCCTCAATTTTCCGTAAAGCGCCCGCCAAAATTTCCCGAGCGGATTCTAAAGAAATTCCGTCGATTTTGATTGTTTTTTTTGAGCCGGTCATGCCGTTTTCAATAAAAACGCGGGACTGCGGGACAAAAAACAGCGCAGCGATCTCTTCGATCACCTGCTCGTTGGCCTTCCCTTTTCGGGCGGCCTCGGAAATTTTGACTTCAATGCGTTTTCGCCATTCGTTATAACCGCTCGGTACTTGGGTGACTTTGGCGCCCGGCGTGACCTCGATATCAATAAAAACCGCGCCTTTCGCGTCATCTTTTTCCCGTAATGCGTCTGTAAAAGGCATACTCGTCCTTTTCTGTTTTTGCGGTACTTACAACAGCAGAAGCGCTTCTTTTCCGGTCATGCCGACTTTGACGCCTTTTTCTTCCGCTTTCTTTGTCACGGCAACAATTTCGGCTTTCATCATATCGTCAAAGGTTTTGACGCCTTTGACTTTGGCGGCGCAGGCGGAGAGGGCGCCGGCCGCTTCAATGTCCAAAAAACCGCACGCTAAAAACGATTTGTCGGCTGACCGAATCAACAAAAACGGAGCGGCATCCAATGAAATGGAATAAGCGTCAAATGTCTTCCCCTCAATCTCCAATAATTCAGACATCATTCTCTGCCTCCTTCTTGCCGGCGTTTTCAGTCTCTTGTGGTCACTTCGCAGCCGTTTTCGGTGACGATGACGGTATGCTCTGCCTGAGACACCATTCCGCCGGAGGCTTCGATCAAAACCGGATAACTCGTGATGATGCGTTCTCGTTCTAATTGAATGAGCGCCAAATCCAGTTTATCGCTGTCCAGCCAGCGCTTGGCGAACGGAAGACCGTTGTATGTGCAGATTTGGTCCAAAACCTTTCTGACGAACTGAATCCGGGTCGGCTTCAATTTGGCCTGAGAATAAATCTCTTTGATGCCGCCGTTTTCCACATAACCGATGCCGTCCGTCGCAAACGGTTCAATCGCAATCGTATCGCCGGCACGCAGTTCCGCGCCCGCGCCCGCGCTTTTAATATTCGGAACGGACGGTTCGGCGTGCGCCGTGTACTGCGCCAGACCGTGCCCCATCAGATTTTTGACGGGCTTAAAACCGAGGCTTGTAATGGTTTCTTCAACGGCGGCGCCGATCTGAAGCGTTGTCGTTCCGGCTCTGACGGTATCGATCGCGGCTTTTAAGGCTTCTTCGGAAGCTTTGACAAGGCCGGCGTGTTTTCCCGATAAATCAATTGTCATGGCGCCGTCGGCGATATAACCGTCCACATGAACGCCGACATCGATTTTCACAACGTCCGCGCCGAAAATGCGCGGGTCGTTCAAGAGCGGCGTATCATGAGCGGCCGCATCATTGAATGAAATGTTGATCGGAAACGCCGACCCGCCGCCGAGTTCAATAATGCGTTCGTCAATGGAGCGCGCGTATTCGTAGATATTCATCCCGATTTTGATTTTCTCGCGCGCTTCTTTCATAATCTGCTGATGAATCTTGCCGGCCGCTCTGTATTTGTTCAAAATATCTTCTGTATTGATCGGATTCGTTTCATGTTTTGCCATAATCGTCATTCCTAAAGGTTGAGAATAAATTAAATTTTAAAGGATAAGTTCTAAAGGTCTTTTATTTTTATAAACCATATCGTTGTCAAAATGACAGGAAACCGTCAGATTTCAAAAATTTTCGGCATTGTATTCAAATTCCGGCATCCGTCTTTTGTAATGACAATGGTGTCTTCGATTCTTATGCCGCCGATTCCCGGGTAATAAAGCCCCGGCTCGATTGTAATCACGTTTCCGGGTTCCAAAATATGCGGATTTCAGAAACGGACGGCGTTTCATGAATGTCAAGACCGACGCCGTGTCCGGTCGAGTGAATGAAACCGACAATGGAGCCGGTCCTGTACGTGTCGTAGCCGGCCGCTTCCAAATAATCGCAGACGGTGTTGTGCACATCCGCGCAGCTGACACCCGGCCGCGCCGCGTTCACGCCCGCCGCTTGCGCGCCTTTGACCGCGTCATACATACGGATCAGTTCTTCCGGCGCTTTGCCGCGGATGACCGTTCTCGTCATGTCGCCGAAGTAGCGCGTTTGTTTGCTTTGCGGAAATATATCAATAACAATCGGCTGATGAGCGTAAAGGGCGCCGCGCGTTTTGCCGTGCGGGTCGGCGCTGTCGGGGCCGCAGGAAACGATGGTTTCGTCGTCGGCGCAGCCGCATTCCAATAAAACGCGTGAAATTTCGGCGAGGACTCTTTCTCCCGTGAGGACATTTCCTTCATAAACAAGTTTGCCGCCACCGCTGCCGCCGCCACCGCTGCCGTCGCCACCGCTGCCGCCCCCGCCGCTGCCGGCATCATCCGCCCGGGATCTTTTGATCATTTGAATGGCCGCATCCATTGCTTTTTCGGCGGCGTTTTGGGAGGCCGCGATTTTTTCGATTTCGTCTTCGGTTTTAACGGCTCTGGATTTGGTGAACGGCGATTTGATCAAAACGACCTCCAACCCTTCGTTTTGAAGCGCCCTGTCGTAATAAGCGGGAAAATCATAGGAAACGGCGACCGTTTTAACATTTTTTTCCGCCAGCATTTCTTTTAAAACGCCGGCATATGCCAGATTCGAATCTTTCTTTTCTTTGGCGCGCTCACGGTATTTGTAATCTGCCGTCGTTCTGATCTTGCCGTCCGGAACTCTGGATTCAATATCGGCGCGTCCTTTTTCCATCTCCGGAATCAGCAGCGTTTCATCGCCGTTTGAGGCGAGCATATAAGAAAAGGCGTCCGACGCTAAAAAACGGGTTGCGTAATAGATGTCGCTGTCGTGAAGGGCGCCGTGCATTAAATAGGCGTCCGTGCCGGCGGCGGCCAGGATTTCCGAAATGTCGGCGGGGGGCGTTTTTTTGTTTGTTTCTGTTTTGCCGTTTTCACCGGCGTTTCCGAGAGGGGGCATATTTTACAAACGGAGGCGGTTTGATATATATTTATTCCAAAGGGTTAAAAATGGTGAAGGGCGGTGGTTTTTAGGAATACCTGATTTTAATTCCCGAATTCGCCGTCATTAAAATCAGGCCGGCTTAACGGCTTAAACAATGAAATCGTTTTTAAGGGGTCGCGGGCAGAACACCGAATGATTTCATTGTTTTATCCGCGGCAAAGGTTTTTCTCAATATAATTTTCCGTAATTTCGATCTTCCTCTTCTTCCAATTCGGCTTTTTTTCTCTTCACGATCAGTCCTATCCACATTATAAAAGGCGGTATCGGCGTTAAAATCATACTATGGATCAAACGTTCCGTCGGTTCGTATACCGCTTCGGAAGTTTCAAACCCGACCCAGAAGAATGACCAAAGTGAAAAAACCGGCGTCCCGCCCATAAAAAGGACTGCTACGACAAGAAGAACAAAAACTCCAAACAGGGAAAAACCATCCATCAACACATTTGTTGTGTTGTGTAAGTACTTTTTTCCGGTCCAAAAATACAGGTATAACGATAT
>WRDC01000029.1 GCA_009783635.1 Methanimicrococcus sp.
ACGTTCATAGCGTAGTTGGGGTAGTTGGGACCGCGGAGTTCTGCGGGGGCACCCTCGTCGCCCTGGTATGAACAAACGTTGGAGGCACCGCACTGGTCCTGCAAGTCGTAGCCGTAGAAGCCGAGACGGCCCCATGCTTCCTTGTGGAGGTACATGGAGAGGTACCAGCCGGAGAGACCTGCGTTGCCGTTGCCGGTTGCGATGGAGACACCGCAGCCTGCTGCTGCTGCAAGGGAGGTTGCTCTCTGGGAACCGCCGAAGTGGTCTTCAAGCGCGGACGGGAATCTCTCGTATTCTTCGATACCGAAGATCGTGGATTCTGTCGCGATGTCTTTGATGACTTCGTTGGTGGCTTTGACGTTGTTGTTGGTTCCGGTCTTGCCTGCGTTGTTGTACTTCTTGTTGATGTAGTCAACAGTGTAGTACAAGTTGTTGTCCAAGATGTCGTCAGTGTATCCTGCGGTTGCGTACTGTGTGAAACCGACACCACCGGACATATAGGAACCGAGCCAGATCTGGTCGTACATGACACAGCCTGCGCCGACAACTTCGAGAGCGACCTTTGCGGGGTCTTCGACGTTGACACGGCTGGACTGGACAATGTCACAAAGGTGACCGAAGGAAACGCCTCCGGGCTCGTTGGGAGCTCTGACACGTCTTGCGGGGAGCATTTCACCCATGTTGATGGAACCTGCGTGCTTTGCGGCATAGGACAAGTCAGCGACGGCTGCTTCACCGGCACACATGTTGTATGCGGAAATGAAGGACATACCGATCTGCATGGCGGACCATCTGCTGGTCTGACCGCCGTCCGTGGATCTGATGACGATCGTCGGGATGTGGAGTGCCTGCCAGGATGTGTTTCCGATGACTGCTTTCAACTGCGCGGCCTGTTCTGCGGGGAACATCTTGTTGATGTCGATTAAGAACTGCTTGTCGATTTCGTCTGCGAGGTCATCGTTACCGGTGAACATCTTGACGTAACAGTCGTCAACCAAGCCGGGGTGACATTCGACCATCATTTCCTGAACAACGGCGCCGCCCGGAAGGGAGTGGTTGAGGTTTTCAAGATAGTTGTTGATGGTTTCGGGTGTCACTTCTTTACCCAATCTCTTTTCGAGTGTGTCGTGAGCCAAGTTGAGACCGACGATGTTGGTTCTCTTAATATCGTCAACCATCTGCTGCATAGCGGCGTTGTTGACATAGTGTAAGTCATCCGGGTCACAAACGAGGTCTGTGCCTGAAATTCTGTACGGGGTGATGGCTCTCTGACCCAGCGGTTTACCGGAGTGCATCGCGGGGTTGTAACCGGCCAGTCCTCTTTTCATGGAGATTTCTTTACCGGCTTTAATCATTTCTCTCTTTCTGGGGCTCTGTTCCGGACCGAGTCTGAGGAATTTCTCAGTCTTTGAGGTAATGTCGGTACCGCCCTGTCTGTTGTCACCATAGTCTTCAGCGAATTTGATTTCCATGGATCTCTTAAATCTTGCAAAAATATCTTCTTGTGCCATTTTTGTCACTCCTTACTGTGCTTTCTCCACACCGGGTCTGAAGCCGTATTGAGTTCTCTGTAAGTAGACCCTCTGGACCCACTCAACTGTTTCCGCGTCAGACCTGAACGGAACATTGTCCACACGGTAGATGGTGGTTCTCTTGGCTAATTCTGCTTCGGACATGGGTTTGCCGAGGTTGACTTTTCTGTCGAGAGGAATTGCGACCTGGTCTTTGTCCATGATGATGACATCGCCTTCCAGTCTTGATCTGTCGAGCATGTCGAACATAACGCCGTTTTCCTGAAGACGGACTGAGTGACCGTGAACGGTTGCGCCGCGGATGCTGGAGCGTGCCGGGTCTGTCATTTCAGTTTCGAGCTGGTCTTTTGCGACAAGTTCCATGTCTCTTTCACGGGCTTCGACAATCTGACGGCCGGAAAGTGTACCGGGGTCAACGCCTCTGAAGTTGATTGCTGCGTAGTAGGATCTGACGTACGGAACGGACGGCGCGTTGTACATTGAGTCAACGAACTGAACGTATCTGATACGGTCGCCTGCTTTTGCGCCGGGTGTCGGTTCGACTAATTCTCTGACCGGGCACGGCGGCTCTTCCATTTCCGCCAACGGCGGGTGTGTGCTGGGGTAGTCCTGACCGGGGGCGCGGTGGCCGAGAATTGCGGTCAAGTCTTCGTCGGAAATCTCTCTCAATTTTTCCAAGTTGTGACCCATGTGTTTTCTTCTGTTTTGTGCAACAGAGGTTGTACCGGGATAATATTGTGCTTTGTATGCCATATTCTTAACTCCTTATTGGATTTGGCCTAATGTTTCTTTGGTTTTGACGATAATCTCACTGAGCTTCTCACGGGAAGCCGCGTCTCCTCTTGAGACGCCTGTAACAATGTTCATGATAACGCCGTCAGAAATTCTGTCTTTGTCTTTGGGTTTAACATTGCGGGTTTTAATGCCTGATTTTGCAAAGTCTTCAAAATCAACGAGAGCTTGTGTAATAATAATTGCGGGAATGCGAACGCCGCTGAAAATGTCTTTGGCTTTTCTGACAAAATGGTTTCTCACATTACCGAAGTGAATGATTGCCATTTTGTGCATATTGATTTGGTCGATTTCTTTCGGGTCGATACCGAAGGAACCCATTGTTCCCGAATCGGGGTAACCGGTTCCGGCGTAAAGGACCAAAACGCTTGTTTGGATATTTTCTCTGCGGATAGCGTATGTGATTTCACAGATGGGTTTTGTCACGTGTCTTCTGCCCGATCCCATTGCAACGACAACCGCTTCAAGCTTACCGGCTTGTGAAAGGGTTCCGGCTCTTGCGAGACTTCCTCCTTTGCCGTGGCTCATGCCGAGGCGGCAGTCAACGATTTGGGTGCTTCGGTCAAAATTCATCATGTTTTCGCCATTGTTCTGTGCGCTTATGACCGGTTCGACCTCTCGGCCGCAATTTCCGGATCTCTTGCAATTATTCTTCTTTCGTATTTTTCGGCTTTTCAATAAAGACAATCTGGTCAAGCTTTCCTTTCGGATCGGTCATTCCGAGCAGCCGTTCATCGGCGTTCGGACCCATTTTGGCGTAGTCAACGATGGTTGAATATTTCTTGAAAAACGTGCCTTGATAGAACTCAAAGGAGAACTTGAAAAGTTCTTCACAGATTTTCCGGATTTCTTCAACGGTTTCTTCACTGTCCGCTTCAACAAGGAGCCGGCCGAGGCTGACACGCATGTTGATCTGCTGACCTTCCACGTCAATTGTTTTCTTGAGCGGGTGGTTGACTTTCTGACCGGTTCCGGGACCGTATCCGACAACGTCGGGAAGTCTGGATCCTTGAACCATCACTCTGATAATCCCGTCTAAATCATAGACTCTTCCGAGAAGTTTTTCTGAGGTTTCGGGGCTGAGGATTCTCTGAGGGACAATTTCGATTTGGATTGTCTCAGCAATCTCGCCTGCGCCGGAATAGTTACATTCAGATTCGGTGGGACATGTCATAATTTCATCAGACCTTCATCTTTAGTTATTTAGAGGGCTCCTGCAACGGCTTTAATCGGTTCTCTGAACTCGTCCATTGTACCGAACACATCACCGATAAGAGCGGATGTGGATTCGATTGTGAACATTTGGGTACCTGCGTCAAGTGACACTGCTGCTGCGACACAGGGGATAGCGAATCCTCTGGAGTGTCTCGTAACAACGTGGTTACCGTTGAAGATACCGGGTCCGCCGCCGCCATAGATTGAGTGGCTGAAGAAGGAGAAACCAACGGCAGCACCCTGGACTTTACCGTAGTCACAGCCCGGAAGGCCTGTTTCCTTTTCGAGGATGTCGTTGAAGTAGAGCATTGTCGCCGCAACGTCTTGCGCTGCACGGGAGGCACCGCAGTTAACCATTGTTGCCGCGAGTGTGCCGGCTGCTGCATATGCGTTCCATTTTGCGACATCGTCCGCTTTGTAGAACTTGTAGCCGGACGCGCCTGTCTTGTCGACATGGATGACCTTGTCTTCGATGGCTCTTGCGACTGTGGATTCGACGACGGTTCCGATTGTACCATCTTTGCCGTTCTGTGCGACCATTTCGCAGACCATGTTGTTGGCGTTTAAGCCCTGGTAAGCAAGACCGAGAAGCTGGTGTCTTTCAAAGTCACCGACTGCGCCTCCCATTTCGAAGATGCCGGCCTGCTCATAGATTGAAGCCAAGGAGGCTGCATTCACTGCATTTCTTCTGGTGATAGCGGCAAGGTGGTTGGCTGTAATGTTTCTGAGTGAATAGCCGAGACCCTCATTGTTCTGCGGGATGTCGAGAATTCCTTGAATCGGACTGCCGGACATACCGACTGTAATCGGGTAGCTGCCCCAGCAGGCTGCTTTAACGATCATGGAGTCGTACATGTCGGTGTTGTAAGCGTCAAGAATAGCTTGTGTCACGGCTGCTGCACTGACAGTCATGGAGGCGGTTGATTCTGCGGCTGCGTTCAATCTGGCAGTCGGGATTTGAACCAAGATTTGTTTTCCGCCGGCCAATGCTTTAACGACGGTGTCGTCACCATCGTCGACCTGGACCAATTTTTTGATTGCGTCCATGAGGGCGCCTGAGTTTTCAACCAAGTTGTACTCAAGCTTGCGGCCGAGAATTTGTTTTGCAGCGCCACCCATCTTACCGGTTGCGAGTGATTTCTCAATACCGGCGAGGTTAATGGCAACTGAACGTTTGGTATCCATAATGATTTTTTGGATTGCCTTGTTTTTGACGGGAGCAAGGTCTCTGATATTTACGTTGCTCTCTAAGAGTTTTCCTCTATCGCTGTAGATATCTACTGTGTCAGACACGGATATATCCTCCTTATATTTAAAACGAAATCGGGATGATAAAAACACGTACGCGATTTTCGAACAATCGAATATTGATAATAAATAGTTACAGATTGCTCAGATTTATCATTCCAATCTATCCAATTTGCAAAATTGATACTTAAAGGTTTTGAGTTCTGAATGATGAAAATTATAATTCATTTTTCAAAGATTACTCCAATGCATTCTTTTTAGCACAGGGTAATATTTTCAACTAAAATTGTGTTATTCTTTTCTCGGATGAAAACAAAGTCAAAAATTCACCGTTTTGTTTGAAGGAACGGACAAAAACCTATCAAAAGGTTTTTAATGAATGTTCATGTATGCCTGCCCGATTTCACAAGACAAAGATTCAAAAGAGTTACCGACACGTATTTTTAAAAAATGCCGGCGGGGCGCCGTATTTCAGGCGGCAGCCCGAGAGCATTGATTTGTTCAATCAATTCGGTCAGCGCCGCGATTTCAATTTCCAGCAATTCTTCTTTGGTCATACTCGCCGACATTTCACCGTCAACGGATAACGTATCCGGACCGCGGCGAACAATCCGTTTGGATTTTTCGGGAATCAGAATGTCTTTGACATCTTTTTCATGAACGAAGCAGCGGCCGGGAATAAAAACCGTGTCTTTGAGACAGCCGGCATCAATCTTTTTCAAATCATCCGCCGTTATCAGGCAGGCAATGTCTTTCTCAACCGGGACAACGTTCACGGTACCGCCGAGTTTTTCAAAAATTTCCGACAGGCGGGAGGCGGCAGCCCTTCCTGTAATGATTGTCGCGTCTTTCAAAACCGGCGGCAGTTTTCCCAAAGCTTCCGGCACATTGCGAATGGCAAACGGCGAATCCAAAAGCGGGTCTTCCAAAGGCGTTCCGGAAATCCTGAGATTCGGATGCTTCTTTGCCGCATTTCCGACGATTTCGGCGAATTGTTCAATTGTATGAGGAATGACGCCGGGAAGGACGGGCGCGTTTCCGAGAATCAGGCCGTTTTCTTCCCCGTTGGCAAAACGCATCAAAAGAGCGCCTTTCGCACCGGCTTTCTCCAGCCGGAAAAGCGTTTCTTCCAAAACGGCGCCGTCGTTGACATGGGGAACGAGCACGATCGCCGCGTAAACGTCACAAAACGTACACAATTCCTCAAAAACTTTCAGAGACATTTCGGGTGTCGGATCGCGCATATACTCCTTGCGGAGCGCCGGATCAAAGGCGAAAAGCGTAAAATTGACCTCCCGGATATGAGCGTCTTTTAAAAACGGCGCTTCCGAACCGTCAAATCCTTTACCGCTCGTATAACCGATCTTAACGGGCAGACCGAAATCGGCCAAAAAGGACAAAAGCGGTATAAGCTCGGGATAGCAACTGACGTCGCCGCCGCCCGTTATGACGAATCCGCTGATGTCCGATGCCTTCATATTATAAAGTTTACCGGCGGTTTCGTCCAAAACCTGCCGCATCGGCTTGAACCCGTGGTGTGATTCCCGAACGCCCCGCGTACAATAATCACATCCTTTGGCAAACGGCGGGCAATACCTACAGCCGAGCGGTTCAACCGTTCCGACCTTTTTAAAATAACAATATTGACAAAATCCGCGGCAGTCTATACCGGGATTCCCGCCGACATCGACCAGAATATCCATGGGAATAAAAAAGAAGGTTTGATATTATAAGCTGTCGGAAATTTAAGACAGATTTGAGAAAGAGCCTTCAAATATCAAATATCAAATATCCTCATCTGTTCCGATGTCCCGTATTTTCAAACTTTCCGGAAGCATCCTCAAAAAGGGAAGACAACGGTCATAATCAACATTATTGTAAACCGTGCCGATCAAAGTGTTCATATTATATTGCTCTTTGTTCAGGCAATAATATTTCTCGGACGGCAGCTTGATGTAAACTTTTCCGAGTTTTTCCGCCAGAAACCATTTTTCAAGAAGTATGGCGGCTTTCATATTGTTTTTCACAAAAGGATGGATCAAAAACATTTTCAGATGAATCAGCGACGCGTGATAAAAGACTTCGGAAAGCGACATTTCCTGTCTCAGCAGCTGCCGGATTTGCTGAAACAGCGAGGTCATCAGAGCCGTCACATATTCGGTCTCCGGCGGTTTATAGATTCGCCGTCCCCGCCCGTTAAAAATCGCAACGGCGGTGCGGCGGTAAGAAACCGTCAATGTTTTTTTATTCGGCCCTTCCAGAATTTCCGATAAATAAAAAACGGCTTCATGAAAATTCAGTTCCGTCAGCTCTTTTTGGAAAGCCGTTTGATAGGCTAACATCCCCCGGACAATCTCATCTTCCGTCGGAACGATTGTTTTCTTTTCAGCCTCCCCCAGCCAAAACGAAAGCTGCCTGAAAACATCTTCGTCCGTTTTGGACAAATCAACGCCCGCCCGTTTCACAAAATCCGCTGTCTGCTGCCTGAGTTTTCGGCCGGCGGCATCATTGTATTTCATAAAATATTTTTTATCGGTAATTTCCATTCGGGGAACCTCAATGAATTAAACCGGATTTCAGTTATTTAAATTTAAATCTTTCATTCTCTTCATGGCCGCGCTCACTTTTACGATTTGGATGAACACGGAAAAACGCCGCCTGTCACACGCGCCACCAATCACACGCGCCGCCAATCACACTCACCGTCAATCACACGCGCCACCAATCACACGCGCCGCCTGTCACACTCACCGCCTGTCACGCGGTTGCGGGTTATTCAAACTCGAACAGATTTTTTTGTTTCGGTTTTTCTTTCTTCCAAGCCGCATTGATATCTTGGATGCGGTGAAGGAGCCCGTATTTTTCACATTCGTCTTTGAAAATCAAACTCAATTCCTTTGCGTTTTCAGAGGTGCAGACATACTTCCGGCCGAAAACTTTCATATATTTTTCTTTCAGGCCCGGAGACAGGCTGTCCAAGTTCTCATAATAATACTCACGGTTTCCTTTTCGAAGCGTCATTCCGAATCCGTAACAAAGGACATACTTCGCATCGTTCGCCGCGGCATTTTCAACAACGGAGCGTATATTTTCTTCGGTATCTGTCATGTAGGGCAGAACCGGATTCATATGAACGCCCGTAAAAACACCGGCGCCGGCAAGCGTTGAAACGGCTTTGAACCGGTCTTTTGGCAGCGAAACATTCGGCTCGATTTTTTGACACAAATCCTGATCGGTTGTCGTAATCGTTATCCCGACGTTGACCGGCGAATGGGTTTGGATTTGAGCGTAAAGGCCGGCGTCCCTTGAAACGAGAGCTGATTTTGTGATGACGCCGACGCCGCATTTATACTTATCAAAAAGGAGAAGGGCGCCACGGGTCAATTCCTCTTCTTTTTCAAAACTGTTGTACGGGTCGCTCATGGACCCGGTGCCGACGACCATTTCCGCGGCATTGGCTTTTCGCCGGAACTGAAGCTCGCTTTCAATCAGCTTTAACGCGTCTTTTTTGGCGCGGACCAAGCCGAAATCACCCTCCGGCCGTCCTCCTTGGTAGCATTCGCTTCTGGAGTCACAATAAATACAGCCGTGGCCGCAGCCGCGGTATATGTTCATCATATGAGTGCTGCCGAAAATATCAATTCCGTTTTTGACAGGCAGAATCATCTTTTTGGCGGGAATGCAATCCATTATAATAGATAATGAGCGTTTTGATTTGATTTACATTTTGCGCCGGCATCTATTGTACTCTCATTTAATGCTCTCATTATTTATTACTCTCATTAAAATGAAAAATAAAATGAAAAAAGGAAACATCCGGCGCTTTTCACAAGATGTTGAATTTGTCTTAAGTTCTTCCGAAATCTCATTACTTTTCCATCAAACCGATCCGAATCAGCTTGCGGTTTATCTTTTCGGTCGCTTTTGTTTCGGCGTCGGACTTTGTTTTGCCGATTCCGGAAGCGGAAATATCTGTTCTGAGATTTGTAATTTCTTTGGGGAGGGTATAGCCCATTTCAAAAATTCTGTCATGAGGAGGCCCTGTCTCGGAAACCACATAAGATTCCGGACGAAAACCGCCGTAGTGCTGCTGACAGAACTCATAAAGCCGGACTTTCGGAGAAATCATGTCCCGCATTTCTTTTTCCGCGCCCCGCCGGTTCACGATAAATTTATAGATAAAGTCTTTGGCAGGTTCCAGACCGCCGTCCAAATAGATGGCGCCGACGATTGCTTCTAAAAAGGTTGAATTCATTTTCTTAGATATTCCGGCAATACCTTTCTCAACAATCAGATAGTCGTCCCAGCAATTTTTCTTAATAATTTTTTCCAGCTTCTCGTCACAAACGAGATGGGCTTTCAAAGTTGTCAACTGACCCTGTTCCAATTCCGCAAAACTATTGAACAAATATTCCGATACAACAAAATCCAAGACGGCGTCTCCAAAGAAAGCGGATTTTTTATTATTCGCCTGTGTCCGAGCTTTTTGAAGCAACGAATCATCACTAAACGAATAACCGACTTCGGCTTCCAAACTCTTTAACGCTTCGGCGGAATCTTTGACTATCTTCATTTTTTATTTTCCGGATTAATTGTAAATTGGATTTCGAATGGAGTTGAGCGTTTTTAAACATCCTTTTTCAGTTTCATGAAATTTGACTATTTTTTTTGCTGTTAAATATAATGCAAAATTTCATAGTATTAAAAGATGAGAGTCTGAAACTTGATAATCGGATTTTCTTGAGGGGGGTATTACTATTAAAAGAATATTTATACTTTTTTATAGCTTCAATATGATTTGAATATAATTTGCGGAGAAACGGCAATCGGAGATTGAATAATAAGATAAGAGAAAACATTTGTTTTGATGTTGTTTTGATGTTGTTTAGATGATGTTTGGATGACATATGAGCGATAACATTTATTCGGCGAAAAATAAGTTAAACATTTATTCGGTGAAGATTTAAACATATTTGACATCTGAAATTTAATCAAAATTTTTATTTGCAAAAAATGAAGGAATCGTTATGAAGGAATTCTTGTACAAAACTTATGACATGATTCTTGAGCGGCTGCGGTATGCGGAAGCTAAAAATACGATTATTCTCACTCTCCTCGGTGTTTTGATTATCGGCGCGTTCCGCATTTACGATGAAACGCCGGACCGGCCGCTTATTGCAACGATTTATTTTTGGACATTCCTCTTATTCGCGATTTTTGCAATTATTACGGCGCTGACATCATTTATGCCGAACATCAAGCTTCAATATTTGTACAAACCCAAAAATCCGCTTCTGACGGACAGCCACATTTATTATGAGCACATCGCCAAATTCAGTGACGCTAAATCATATATCGATGCCGTTAATCAATCCTATTTTAACTCGGAAGCGGTTCCCGGGGAGCTGGAATATGACCTCGGCGCCCAAATCATTCTGAATTCAAGATCGACATACCGCAAGTCTGTCCTTTCTTACTACGCGATTATCCTTTGCGTCTGCGCCATTATGACACCGATCGCCGGCGGAATATATCTGATTTTTTCCAGATACTTCTACTGGGCAACGGAAAACGGCAGAACGACTTTAAAATTCGGCCGGAAAAAGGTTTCAAAAGAAGAAATTAAAGAAATCAGGAACATACGCGATTACGATTTCTCACGCTATTTAAGACCGATATTGCCGATAAAAAGGATTCGGAGACTGAATGTACGAAGAACGGCCGGTCCGGCGGATGATGCGGAAAATGAAAAAACGGACCGGCAAAAATCACAGAAGTGACCCGAAGACCGGACTTTTTGTAACGGGAAATTTATTTTTTGAATTTTCTGTTATGGTACAAAAATTCATCATCAAATTCATCATCATTTTCGTCCCGTATCTGTTTCCAGACAACGTAGATGTAAACGCTCGCGGCGGCTAAAGCAACTAATAAAACCAAAGACGTATCGCCGGCCTCGACCGGAGAGCTCGGAAGCCGGGGGAGAGTCAGAAAAATAATCCCGCTGAAAAAAAGCGCCCCGAAAAGAAGCGCAATCGCGAAAAATCCGTATTTTACATTCAAATTCATGACCGCGCCGATTTTTTAAAAAGATGAACATTAGAATTAAAGTTAAATGTAACCATGTTAATGAATAATAATGAATAAGTTGGTAGGTGTATTTTAATTTTTAGATTAAAAGTGGGTTTACCGTAAATACTAGTATGACTATCGAATTTTTATTCAAAATAATATAATCCATAATCTGAAAATAAAAATAAATTTAACGAAAGGAAAAAAAGAAAAGAGCTTAACCGTTTTTATTCAGAGTCCCGAATTGAAAACAAAACAAAAACGGATATGACAAACGAAAAAGAAGAAAAGGAAACCGGAGTTCATCCGATTTCAACCCGATTTCAATCCGATTTCAATCCAATTTCAATTACATTTTCTCAAGTTCTTTCAGAACCATTTCACGGGCCAGTCTGGCATCGGCTTTTCCTTTGGCTTTTTGCATGACTTTACCGACGATAAAGTTAAGCGCTTTTTCCGTGCCGGCTCTGTAATCGGCGACGGCTTCCGGACTTTCCGCAATAGCTTCCCGAGCGGCGGTTGCAATCACGTCATCGCCGACCATGGACAAACTTTTGGCTTTGACAATATCGGCAGGTTTGCCGCCTTCGTCTAAAAGGGCGCGGATCACAATGATACCGCTTTCCTCGCTGATTTCTTTTTTGGAGACCAGGCCGATAACGGCAATCACGTCTTCGGCGCCAATGGCCGTTACCGGTAAGTTGCGGTAGTTGAGCTCGCCTTTCACGGTGTCGGCAACCCAGGACGCGGCAAGTTTCATATCTGTTTTTGCGGCAACGCTTTCGAAAAGGTCGGCAAAAGCTTTTTCCGTGACCAAACTTTTGGCGTGGGCATCGGAAATGCCGTATTGCCGGACAAAGCGGTCGCGTTTGGCGTCGGGCAGCTCAGGCAGTTTTGCGCGGATGCCCTCGACGCGGTCGCCGACGAACATCGGTACCAAATCAAAGTCGGGGAAATAGCGGTAGTCATCCGCCGTTTCCTTGACACGGAGACTGATGGTGACATTGCGTTCTTCATCGTAGTGACGGGTTTCCTGAACCAAAGCTTTGTTTTTTCTGAGCGCATCCTTCTGTCTCATAATTTCATAATTGATCGCCTTTTCAACGGCTTTATGTGAGGAAATATTTTTCACTTCGACACGGGTGCCGTTAATACGCTGACCGTTGAAAATGTTGACGGAAATGTTGGCGTCGGCCTTCATGGCGCCTTCGCGGGAGCCGTCAAAGACATCAAGATATTCCAAAATGCTTCGGAGTTTGTCCAAGAAGCGGCGGGCTTCTTTTGAGGACCTCATGTCGGGTTCGGTGACAATTTCAACGAGAGGCATACCGGATCGGTTGAAATCGATAATGCTGCCGGTGGATTTTTCGATGGAGCCGAAGTGAGCCATTTTACCGGGGTCGTCTTCCATGTGAGCGCGCCGGATGCGGACTTTTAATTCGCCGTCTTCGCCTTCAATGATGACGGAACCGTTCTTCACGATCGGCCTGTCAAACTGAGTGACCTGATAACCGTTACCGAGGTCGGGGTAGAAGTAACTCTTCATGAAGAAGTCGGTTTCTTCTTCGATTTCGGCATTCAAAGCCAAACCGATGCGAATGGCGTATTCGATTGACTTTTCGTTCAAAACGGGCGTTGTTCCGGGAAGAGCCAGACAGCCCGCGCAGAGGCAGGTGTTGGCGTCCTTGTCGGTGTAGTCGGAAGTGCAGCTGCAGAACATTTTGGTATCGGCTTTGTTGAGTTGAACGTGGACTTCAAGACCAATCATCACGCCGTCGGGATTTTCATAAACCATTTAAACCGCCTCCGGGGACTGAACAAAATCAGTCGCTTTCTCAAACGCTTCCGCCGCCGCAATAACATCGGCGTCTTTCTGATAACCGCCGATGATTTGAAGACCGGCCGGCAGTTTGCCGACAAATCCGCAAGGAACGGTTGCGGCCGGAAGGCCGGCTAAGTCGGCGCCCGCCATTGCCGCGGAATAGGAACTGAGTTCTTCGTCACAGCCGCCACTGCAAGTGCCGCCGATATCCGGAGCGACAAGCAGAGTGGTCGGTGAAATCAAAAGGCCGTATTCTTTGAAAACAGATTCGAATTCCTCGACGATGAGCGTTCTTATCTGCATGGATTTCATGTAATAATCATTGTACCGGCCGGCCATCAAAAGATAGATGCCGAGCATGATTCTTCTTTCAACGACGGGGCCGAAAAGCGCTCTGGTCTTGGCAACCATTTCATGCCAGTTGCCTGCGTCCGCGCGCGGTCCGAACCGGGTGCCGTCATACTTGGCAAGCATGGCGGAGCTCTCGCCGGCGGCGATGATATCGTGGACAGGCTGCGCGTATATTGCCGTTTTTAAGGAGAATCTTTCGCAGGTCGCGCCGAGTTTTTCAAAAGTTGCAACGGCTTCTTCGAATGTTTTCATGACGCCGGCGCTGACGCCTTTCAAATATTCTTCGGGAATTCCGATTTTGAATCCGAAAAGCGGTTTGTCGCCGGATTTGATTTTGCCGGTATAATTCATTTTTCCGGGAAGAGACGTTGTGTCGCGGTTGTCGTTTCCGGAAATGATGTCCATAACGGCGACAACATCTGAAACGGTTGCCGCGGTCACGCCGATTTGGTCAAGCGACCCTGTGTAGTAGATCAGACCGAATCTGGAAACTGCGCCATAACTGGGCTTAAAGGCGGTGGTTCCGCAATAGGAGGCGGAAGCTCTCAACAGACCGCCGGCATCAGAACAGACGGCAGCGGCGACAATGCCGGCCGCAACGGCAGCGGCAGACCCGCTTGGGCCGCCTTTTTTGGATTTGTCCCATGGATTTTTAACGGGGCCGTAAGCGCTCGGCGCGCCGAGGAGACCGAATTCGGCCATATTGGTCTTGCCGACGATAACGGCGCCGGCTTTTTCCAAATCATCGGCGGCTTTGCCGGAAAACGGAGGAATGTAGCCTTTCATAATTTTA
>WRDC01000030.1 GCA_009783635.1 Methanimicrococcus sp.
TGTCCGTTCTGCAAAAAGCACACGGAAGTTTCTTTGGAGAGAGTCAAGAAAGGCAAAGCCTCCTCTCTTACAATGATTGCCAGACAGAAGAAAAGACAAACGGGTATCGGTAACTCCGGTAAATTCTCTAAGGTGCCCGGCGGCGACAAGCCGACCAAGAAAATCGCATTGAAATACAGATGCACCGTATGCAAAAAAGCGCACCAGAGAAAAGGCTTCAGAGCAAAGAAATTCGAATTTTCGGAGTGAGTTAAATGGCGGCAGATTATACCAACAAACCCAAAAGCAGATTCTTGCGCGTGAAATGCAATGACTGCGAAAACGAACAAATTATTTTCGGCAGTGCAAGCCGGAAAGTTATCTGCAACGTTTGCGGCAGAACTTTGTCCGAATGCACCGGCGGTAAATCTAATATTACCACCCACATCCTCGAAGTTTTGGAATAATTTTGTTCCCTTCGATTCCGGCCGCGTTGTTCCTTCCGGCCGGAAGCCGTTTTCGTTTATGGGATGCCGGCGGCATCCCTCGTTTTTAATTCTTTTTCAATTTCTGTTTTTATTTTTTTTTCAATTCCTTGTTTTTTAAAGAGTTGCGTCACCCGTCTTTTTTCAAATCCGGTTTCAAAAACGCAAACCTTTCATTTTCTTGTAATTTTTTTGCAAAATAAATGACAGTCAGCGCCGCAAAGATCCCGACAAACGCGCCCGCCGCCACATCCGACGGGTAATGCACAAGCAAGTAGATTCGGGCAAGTCCCGCCATGAGAGCAAGCGTTAAAGCCGGCGCCACCCATTTTCTGAAAAAGTAAGAAATCACTGTCGCCGATGCGAAAGCGGAAGACGTATGACCGGACGGGAATGAGACGGTCGGGTCGGTCAGGACCAGCATATCGGCGGCGGTCAGGCCCAGCATAATATAAGGTCTCGGTCGGTGGACCAGTTCTTTTATCAGAAATGTCACAATCCAAGTTGCCAAAACAGCCGCCAGCAGTATGATTGCGATGGGGCGCGTCTCTTTTTTAAACCATAAGCATATTCCGAGAATTATCGCGGGGATTCTGAATGTGCCGGCCCAGTGAAAACCAATCGCCAAGCGGTCCAAATACAGATTTCCGCCGGTTTGGAATATCCATAAGATCACGGACAAATCGAAGGATTGGATCATTTCAAACGGGTTCATCAACTTTGCCTCTCTTTTTCAATTGAACCTATATGATGAGTCTTTTATTTATATCTGAATGGATATAGTGGAGAGAATATTACATTTAAGTGATGGAAAAATAAATGATGGCTCAAACCCTTCAAAGCAAATTCGATTGAGGTAAAAAATTATTGAAATTAAAATCAATGCAAGGTGTTACCTATATAAAATTATGTAAAATTATGAATAAATTTAATTGACTGATCCGGTCAGTCATTCCATTCCTTATGGATTATTAAAGAGTATTTAACTTAAATCATAATCAAATGACATTATCAATAAATCGGGCAATCGGGCGGATGACCCCTGCCCAAATTAAAGATGAACGGAGAGCGTATTATGACAGATGAGATTCCGAACAGACAGAGAGCTGACCCTACGTTTGAGCACCGCAAACACGGCGACCGAAAGAATGAGGCGGGCGGACGCGATGACCGTGAGGAATGGGTCTGGATTTTGGATTATTTGCCGTATGGCCGGGAAACAGACAACCGTCCTGTTTATCAGAAAAAGCCGCTCATTCACGCGCTTGGCGATAACAAGCTGATTTTTATGGAATTGATTCCGGTCGAGGATAAAATCCCGCCGGCTCATACTAAGACACACATCGGCTCCCGCGATGAAGAGTATATTGAGCGTGTCAAATCCCGCATTTCTTATGACGACTTATCCAACGGCGCCAAATCGGAATTGATTCCGGTACTGGAAGATTATGTTAAAATCAATGAAGAGAGGTTTATTCAGTTCTTCAATGAAGCCAGACCGCTTTCCATGCGCCAGAACAGTCTTGAGCTTTTGCCCGGAATCGGAAAAAAATTGATGATGGATGTTTTGGATGAGAAGAAGAAACAGCCGTTTGCCGATTTTTCCGATTTAAAAGAACGCGTTCACAGTCTGCACAATCCCGAAAAATTGCTGGTCCAGCGCATTATTGAAGAAATGAAAGGCGACCAGAAGTATTATCTTTTCGCGGCCCCGCCGTCCAAAGCGCTTTTCAGCGGCGATGCCGACCGCCAACACCCCGGTCATGGCGGCGGTAAAGGCGGCTACCGCGGAGACGACCACCGCGGAGACGGCCGGCGCAACGACGGTCCGCGCGGAGACGGTCAACGCGGAGATGGCCGGCGCGACGACGGTCCGCGCGGCGATGGCCGGCGCGACGATGGTCCGCGCGGGGACGGCCGGCGCGATGACGGTCAGCGCGGGGACGGCCGGCGCGATGACGGTCAGCGCGGGGACAGCCGGCGCGATGACGGCCGCAGACGCTGACAGCGAGCAGCGCATTCATTTTCCTTCCGTTACGGGCATTTCCGCCCGCTTTCTTAATTTTTCATTTTTATTCCACTCATTTTTAAAAGGTTTTGATCATGGTTCGGCAGATTCTCAAAGAATACAATGTGAAAGGCGGCCGGATGGATCAACATTTTTTGGTTGACACGGCGGCTTTGGACGAGATTGTCGCTGCCGCTTCTCTTGAACCTTCCGACATTGTTTTTGAAATCGGCGGCGGAATCGGAAACCTGAGCGAGCGGATTGCGCCGCGTGTTCGGAAATTAATTATTGTTGAGTTGGACCCGCAGCTGGTCAGCGTTTTAAAATCCCGGCTTTCCGTTTATTCCAACATTGAAATTATCGCCGGCAATGTCATGGACATTGACCTAACTCAACTCCCGTTCAATAAAATCGTTGCCAATCTGCCTTATTCTATTTCATCGGATGTCACTCTCAAACTGCTCCAATCCGAATTTGACGCGGCGGTTTTGATGTACCAATATGAATTTGCGCAGCGGTTGACGGCAAAGACCGGCGGCAAAGAATACGGACGCCTTTCCGTCCATGTCCAATACAAAACGGAAGCATCCCTGATTCGAAAAGTTCCGAAAAACTCTTTTGAGCCGGCGCCGAAGGTGGATTCCGCTGTTATTCGTCTCATTCCGCGGCCGGCGCCGTATCCCGCCCGCGATGAAAACTTCTTTTTCTCGGTGACGAAAGCGCTGTTTTCCCAGCGCCGCAAAAAGATAAAAAATACATTGCTTGGAAGCCATTTGACAACGGAACTGCCGAATTTAAAGGCGGTTCTTGAGGAGATGTCGCCGCAGGAATTTATGCCTGCAAATCTGTCCGAAAGTATGCCTGCAAATCTGTCTGAAAGTGACAGCGCGATCGGCACAGGAGCGCCGTTTTCCTCCGAATTGTCGGGCAAAACCGTCGGGGATATTTTGGGTATGCGCGCCGAGGAGTTGTCTCCGTTTGATATGACCCTTTTTTCCAATTTATTGTATGACAAATATGAGAAAAAACAAAAATGAAAAAAACAAAAATGAAAAAAAAGAAAAATGAGGAGGCTGATTTTTTATGAATCGGAAATCCGGTGACGGCTATTATCAAAATTTGGCGCGCGGCGAACAAGTCCCCGCCGTTGTTTCAAAAGTCACATATGAAGGGGTCAGCGCGGACGTTTTGGAAGATGTTTACGAACCGGCCGAAGATACTTTTTTGCTGGCCGATTGCGCGGCCGATGCGGCGCGCCTTTTGTTCCCGCCCGGAATTCCGGCGGATTCCGCTTTTTCCGGATCCGGCGACATTTTTGTCAGGGGGCTTGAAATCGGATGCGGCAGCGGTTTCGTCTCCCAATTCATTCAATCAAAAGCGCCACCGGTTCACATGGTCGGCATTGATATCAATCCGAATGCGGTTTTATGTTCCCGGCGTAACGGTGTTTGCGCTTATCAATCGGATATGTTTGAAATCTTTGAACGAAACCGGCGCGTTCAGTCTTCTGATTCGCCGCCGGATAAATTGCCGGATAAGCTGCCGGATGAGCTGCCGGATGAGCTGCCGGATGAGCTGCCGGATGAGCTGCCGGATGAGCTGCCGGATAATTTACCGGCGATGCCGGCCAATGGTTTTGATTTGATTTTGTTCAACCCGCCTTACCTGCCGACGGCGGAGGATGAAAGAGTGCCCGGGTATCTGAATTACGCGTTTGACGGCGGCGTTTTTGGCCGTGACAGTATCGACCGTTTCTTGGAGGAGGTCGGAGACTATTTATCGGACCGCGGTTTCTTTTTACTTCTTATTTCATCGCTGACAGGCCTTGACGAAGTGATTGGCGCCATGAAAATGAACGGGTTTTCGGCGGAAGTCCTCGGGCGGGCCAAAGTTTCATTTGAAGAATTGTTCGTTCTCAAAGGAAAATGGCTATAATGTTTATTTTCATTTATGTATTTCATTAAAAAGAGGATTTTTATGTCATCAAAAGTTTATTTTACTGATTTCCGGGCACGGCAGACCGCCGATAATAAAGTTTGTAAAATCAAGCGCCTTTTCAAGGCGGCCGGATTTGAAAATATGTTATCCGACGGTGATTTGACCGCCGTGAAACTTCACTTCGGCGAACGCGGCAACGACAGTTATATCAATCCCGTTTTTGTCAGGGCGGTGACCGACTGCGTCAAAGAAACCGGCGCCTCCCCGTTTTTGACCGACACGAATACGCTTTATGTCGGATACCGCCGAAACGCCGTCGACCATGTTGAGACGGCCATTCTTCACGGTTTTAATTATGCCGCTCTCAGCGTTCCGGTCATCATTGCCGACGGTTTGACGGGAACGAATGAAATATCGGTTCCGGTCCATCTCAAAGAATTTAAAGAGGTTCAAATCGCCGCCGACATCGTCAATGCCGATTCCATGGTGGTGCTGACGCATTTTAAAGGACACGTGATGTCCGGATTCGGTGGCGCGGTTAAGAACTTGGCGATGGGATGCGCTTCCGTTCGCGGCAAGTGGGAGCAGCATGAAGCCGCCCAGCCCGAAGTGGACCCAAAGAAATGTACTTCCTGCGGGACCTGCATCGATGCGTGTCCGGCAGACTCTATCGACATGACTCCGGCAGGCGCGCACATCATCAGAAGTACCTGCCTCAGCTGCGGCCACTGCATGATTTGCCCAAGCGGCGCTATCTTTCACGATTGGAGCCGGGTGCCGGCTTTTATTGACCGGATGGTGGAATATGCTTACGGTTCCGTGAAGGAGAAAAAGGGAAAAGTTTGTTACATCACATTTTTGATGAACATTGTGCCGGATTGTGATTGCGCGTCTTGGAGCGATGCGGCGATTGTCCCCGACATCGGCATTTTGGCCTCGGACGACCCGATTGCATTGGATCAGGCGTGCTGCGACCTCGTCAACCGAAGCGTCGGTTTTGAAAATACAAAGCTGCGGTGCAACCACAAGTCCGGCGAAGATAAGTTCAAAGGCATTTGGAAAAACGTCGACGGCCGCCGCCAGCTTGAGTACGGCGAAGAAGTCGGTCTCGGCACAAGGGAATATGAACTCATTGAGGTGGAATGAATTGATTGAGACTCTTTTTGACATTGGGGTTTTCGGGAAGTCCCAATGTCATGTTCATAACGTTTAAATATAATTGCATACTTCAGTGATTCGCTTCAAGCGTCATAAGCCGCCTTAACTCAGATGGTAGAGTGTCTGGCTGTTAACCAGAATGTCACAGGTTCGAGCCCTGTAGGCGGCGCTTCACGTTTTATCTTTTTCCCTTTCTGTCTTTTCTTTCTTTTCGTTTCTGTCCTTTTTTCTTTTCGTTTCTGCTCTTTCTTTCTTTTCCTTTCTGCTCTTTCTTTTTGTTTCTGTCCTGCCTTTCTTTTTGTTTCTGTCCTGTCTTTCTTTTTGTTTCTGTCCTGTCTTTCTTTTTGTTTCTGTCCTGTCTTTCATTTTGTTTCTTTTCCTTTCTTTTCAGTTTTTCAGAGAAAAAGATTTAATGTAAAAAACGGTTATTCACGCTAACAATTTAAGTCAGTGTCATTTTGGGGGCCTGTAACTTAGCGGTTGGAGTGCTCGGCTCATAACCGAGTTGTCACTGGTTCAAATCCTGTCAGGCCCACTCAAAAACCTTATATATGCAATAATCTCATGTATGAATTATAACTCTTGGTAATTGAACCGGACGCTTCGTTTGATTCTTTTGTTTGCGTCAAATCCGTTGTTTCCGCTCATGACGATCAATGTGCCGCCTTAACTCAGATGGTAGAGTGTCTGGCTGTTAACCAGAATGTCACAGGTTCGAGCCCTGTAGGCGGCGCTTCTTTTTTTAAATTAACAAAACGCTTTAATAATTCCCGTCCCATTAACCATTACCTTAAATTTTTCAGATGATTTTTCCCATGAAATTTAGTTAACTGCTATTGTTTTATCAAATGAAGGGCCGGTTTGAAAAGTATGTCCAAGATTTCCGAGAAAGATATTTTAGTGCCGTTAGACGTTTTATCCGATTATCGCGACGCTTATATTTCCAATTATATGACCGCAACTCAAGAAAGCGGCCGACTGATGCTTTTTGCGGGCGACCAGAAAATAGAGCATTTGAATGACGATTTTTACGGCGAGGATATCTCCGCCGAAGATAACGACCCCGAACACCTTTTTAAAATTGCCGAAAACGGACGGATCGGCGTTTTCGCGACGCAGCTCGGACTCATTGCGCGTTACGGGAAAGATTATCCCGATTTGGCTTATCTTGTCAAGATGAATTCTAAAACGCATCTCGTCAAAACATCACAGGCCGACCCGTACAGCGGCCAGTTATACAGCATTGACCAGCTCATGGAATTTAAAGAAAACAGCGGCTTAAATATCGTCGGAATCGGTTACACGATTTATCTCGGCAGCGGATATGAAGCCGATATGCTTGCCGAAGCGGCGCAATTGGTTTACGAGGCGCACAGGTTCGGTTTGCTTTCCGTTTTATGGATTTACCCGCGCGGCCAAGCCGTCGCCGATGAAAAAGACTCCCATCTGATTGCCGGCGCCACCGGCGTTGCCGCCTGTTTAAACGCCGATTTCGTTAAAGTCAACGCGCCGCGCGCCAAAGACGGCCTCGAATCCGCCGTTCTTTTAAAAGAAGCCGTTCAGTCGGCCGGCCGGACAAAGGTTGTCTGCGCCGGCGGTTCCAATGCCGCTCCCGAGGAATTCTTAGAAGAGTTATACAAGCAGCTCCATGTCGGCGGCGTTGCCGGCAACGCAACCGGCCGCAACATCCACCAAAAATCTTTGGACGAAGCCGTGCGTATGTGCAATGCGATTTACGCGCTCACCGTTCAGTTGGCGCCGCTTGATGAAGCTTTGAGAATTTACAGAGTCGGCTGATGAAAAAACTGCGGCCTCTTTGTTATTGTTTTATATAGGAGAAAAATGCTTTCTGCTTATTCGTTTGCATGGTGGGTTTAATTCTTATCGATTATATTTTATCAATTCATTTTTTTAGAATTCACGCGTTTAAAAGTCAATTTTACAACTGTTTCGGATTCTAAAACAGTCAGGTGTCATTCAATGAAAGAAGAAAAAAGTTTATGGGTGAAATACGGCGCGATTTTTGCCATCCTCATTATGCTTGGGTCCGCGACGATCGGAGTGGTGATGCTTTCCGGCTTTGGCGGCAACTCAAATAAAATGAAAGCATATCCGTTTTCCGATGTTTCCGGAAAGCACACCGATTTCACTTTTACAAATATTAAAGACGGCGCAAAATACCTGCCCGAAGGGGCTGTTCAAATTTCATGTTTTAGAACAAACGACACGATTAACCAATCTCTGAATCCCTCATTCCCCGGTTCTGAGGCCTCTAAAGTATTGGTGGCTTATTACTCGACAGGTGTTCTGGAATATTATCAATTACATACAGAAGACAATGTCAGTATTATGATCAATGGCAGCAAGCCCACTTCCGAAGACTATGAAGGCTATAGTATCATCTATACCAGTCCCTTCCAAAGAGTTATTGCCGGCAATCCGATCATTATCGTATCCCTCTCCAATTACGCCAATGATTCAAGTTTGGCCAGAAGAGTGGTTGACGCCTTTGCCGGTCTTTCCGAGAGTTCCAAGGATTTTGACCCGATTTTTGCTTATGTCGATGATGTTTCCGATTTTGAGGAAATGACTGTTGTCAGGTCCCGTACCGGTAACGGCTATGATATGCTTTACCAGCGCTCCAGCTCTTTTACAAACGGCACGCTCCAATTGGAAACCGTTTTGTACGGTCCGAGTAACGATTTGAGAGACGATATCAAAGAAATGGCCGCGGGGGACAGCGCAATCTTCACCGTCAGCGAGGACGGGTCCATGATTAAGATGTACATTGAAACCACGGATATATTGGTTTATATGATGGAAACCAACAACCTGTACGGCATTCTTTATCAATACAGCACATAATCAATAGCGGATAATTAATACAGCAAATAATTAATACAGCAAATAATTAATGCAGCAGATAATTAATGCAGCAGATAATTAATGCAGCAGATAATTAATGCAGCAGATAATTAATGCAACAGTTTAAGCAGAACAGCAATTTGATTGCTGTTTTCAATTTTTTAATAAAAAAGAAACGGAAAAGTCCTTTTTCCGTTTTCTTTCGCTTTCTTTCATTTCTTTCACTTTCTTTCATGTTGTTCCCCTTCTTTCATGTTGTTCCCTTTCTTTTCTTTTGAAACAGGCCGTTTCAGAAACCTTTATATGCAATATTTTCCTGTATTGCCTGTTTTAATCTGAGAACTTGATGTCGATTGACTGATACTTAACTTCGATTGACTGATGCTTATTTCGATTGACTGATACTTATTTGTCATTATTTTACGCTTCAAGATTTTAGGTCAATAAAACAACTATGAATAATGAGAGCCCGATGCCGTTTTTCCGCTCTTTTCGACTTATCGGAAAATGCTTGGGCTTGAAGGAGATTGATTTATATGGCAATTGCAAAATTCGAAGTCCCTGAAGAACTTCAAAAGATCGCGTTAGAAGCTGTTGAAACCGCGAGAGACACCGGCAAAATTAAGAAAGGTACCAACGAAGCGACAAAGACCATCGAGAGAGGCACCGCAAAACTCGTTGTCATCGCCGAAAACGTTGAACCCGTTGAAATTATCGCTCACCTCGGCCCGCTTTGTGAAGAAAAGGGCGCAGCTTACATTTACGTTAAAGAACAGAAAAACCTCGGCGCAGCATGCGGCTTAATGGTCGGATGCGCCGCTGTCGCAATTACGGACGCGGGAAAAGCCGCCGAGCTCGTCAGCGATGTCGCAGCCAAAGTCGCCGCTCTCAAGAACTGATTTTAACATTCAACAGAATGGAGAGATGAATTATGGCAGACGAATCAAGTAACGCAAACGGTTTTCCGGCCGAAGTTATCGAAGTGATCGGAAACACCGGTATGCACGGTGAGGCAAGTCAGATCCAGTGCAAAATTTTAGAAGGCCGCGACAAGGGCCGCGTGATTACAAGAAATTGCGTGGGTCCCGTCCGGGTC
This sequence comes from Methanimicrococcus sp., assembly GCA_009783635.1. Lineage (GTDB taxonomy): Archaea > Halobacteriota > Methanosarcinia > Methanosarcinales > Methanosarcinaceae > Methanimicrococcus. The sequence continues at coordinate 9,530 of WRDC01000030.1, forward strand.
GGCGACATATTGATGTTGATCGAAACATCACGCGAAGCCAAGAAATTGACGATGAGGTAAACGGTGATTCAAAATGGACCAAAGAAAATGCAGTTTTTGCGGCGCAATGATTGAATCCGGCACCGGTAAACTTTACGTCAAGAAAGACGGCGCAACCTTTTTCTTATGCTCTTCCAAGTGTCAGAACAATCTGACCATGGGAAGACTTCCGAGAAAAACCATCTGGACCGAAAAAGGCCGTGCTGAACAGAAGAGAAAATAAAGCCGACAGACTTTATTTTCCATTTTTTATTTTCAATTTTTCATTTTTAATTCATTTATTGTTTTTAATTCATTTATTGGAATGACTCAACGGTGATTTTTTATGGAACGCACATACATTATGATTAAACCCGACGGCATCGCGCGCGGTTTGATGGGCGACATTCTCTCCAGAATCGAGAGAAAAGGTCTCAAAATAGTCGGCATGAAGTTTGCCGTCATGGAAGAAGCAAAAGCGAAAGAGCACTACGCGGAACACGCGGAAAGACCGTTTTTCGCGGGCCTTGTCGACTTTATCACATCCGCGCCCTCCCTGTCTTTGGTGGTGGAAGGCAAAGACGCCGTCAAGATCATGCGCTCTGTCAACGGCGCCACCAAACCCGCCGAAGCCGCTCCCGGCACGATCCGCGGAGACTTCGCAATGGACACCGGCAGAAACGTTGTTCACGCTTCCGACTCTCTCGAATCCGCCGAACGTGAAATTAAAATCCACTTCGGCAACGCCGCTCTCCTGTCCTACAAGAGATGCGATGACGACTATCTTTACGAATAATTTTTGATACCGGAAATCAATTTTTTTTTGATTCCGGTTTCCTATTGTTTATGCCTTTTCAAAGTTTTTATACTTCAACGGCATATTTTATCTGTTATTCAAATTCAAACAAGATTTTTATTTTTATATACCCGAAGCGTGTCGCTTCGTGTTTCAGGTGATTTTTATGGGCGGAAACAAAAACTTACGGACGCCGATTGTCTGTGTGATGGGGCACGTTGACCACGGCAAAACCACGCTTTTAGACCAAATACGCGGCACGGCGATCGTCAAAGGAGAAGCGGGCGCAATTACCCAGCACATCGGCGCAACGGAAGTGCCGATCCATGTTATCGTTGAAAAATGCGGCGACAAGAGGCTTGCCGATAAATTTATCGTTCCCGGTTTATTGTTTATTGATACGCCCGGTCACCACGCTTTTACAACGCTTCGCAGCCGCGGCGGCGCGCTTGCGGATTTGGCCATCATTGTTGTTGACATCAATGAAGGATTCAAGCCTCAGACAATTGAAAGCCTGAACATCTTAAAACGCTTCAAAACGCCGTTTATCGTGGCGACAAACAAGGTTGACAGGATTCAAGGCTGGAAAGTCCACAAAGGCGAATGTTTCTTATCCACTTACAAAAAACAGACGCCTGAAGTTCAGGCGATGTTCGAGCAAAAATTTTACGACATCATCGGCCGCCTTTATGAACAAGGATTCAGCGCGGACCGTTTCGACCGCGTGACCGATTTCCAAAAAACGCTCGGCGTCGTCCCGATCAGCGGTTTGACCGGCGAAGGCATTCCCGACGTTTTAATGATTCTTCTCGGCTTAGCGCAGCGCTTTTTGGAATCTTCGCTCCGTTACGATGTGAACGGCCCCTGTGTCGGCACGGTCTTGGAGGTCAAGGAAGAAAAGGGTCTGGGGACCACCATTGATGTTATTTTATATGACGGCGCGCTTCAAAAAGGAGATATGATTGTTATCGGGAGGCTCGGTGAGCCGATTGTGACCAAAGTCCGCGCCCTTTTGAAACCGAGAGAATTGACTGAGATACGGTATGAAAATAAGTTCAAGCCGATCCAAAAAGTAACGGCGGCGGCCGGTGTTAAAATTTCCGCGCCGGATATCGAGGACGCGCTTGCCGGCGCTCCGATCATTTCCGCAACGCCGGAGACACTGGACGATGTGATGGCCAAGGTCAAATCCGAAATTGACGACGTTCAGATCCAAACCGACAGTGACGGCGTTATGATTAAGGCTGACACGCTCGGCTCATTGGAAGCCATGGTCCACGAGTTCAAAAAAGCCGGCATTATGATTCAAAAAGCGGAGGTTGGGGATGTGACCAAACGCGATGTCATGGAAGCTTCCACAATCAACGACCCGACGTGTTCCGTGATTTTGGCTTTTAACATCAAAGTCAATCCGGACGCGCTGGAGCTGCTGGACTGCGCGTCGTCTGTCCGCATCTTTGAAAACGATGTCATTTACCGCCTTTTGGACGACTATCAGGACTTTGTGAAAAAGCAGGATGAGGAGCTTGACAAACTCCGCTCCGATACGCTGATTAAGCCCGGCCAGTTTAAAATATTGCCCGGCTGCGTTTTCCGCCAGAGCAAACCGGCCGTTGTCGGCGTCCGCATTTTGGGCGGCGTTGTTAAAAACAACACCGACGTTATGCTGCCGGACGGAACGGTGGTCGGCACGGTCAAAGGCTTGGAGCTGAGCGGCAAGAAGATTCCGAAAGCCACCGCCGGCATGGAAGTCGCGATGGCGATTGACGGCGTGACCATCGGCCGTCAGGTCAAAGAAGAAGATGTTTTGTATGTTCACATTCCCGAAAGCGATTCTAGAGTTTTGGAGTTTGAGATTTTTGAGACGCTGACGCCGGACGAGCGGGAAACGCTTGAAAAGTACTTGGCGATCCGCCGGAAAAACAAACCGTTTTGGGGAAAATGAGTCTCATTCAGCGTTTAAAACCGGCAGAGAGTTTCATCAAGTTCTGAAGTTCTGAAGTTCTGAAGTTCTGAAGTTATGAAGTTCTGATTTATGCCGCTTTTTCTTTTTTTTTCACGAAAAACATTTATAAACAATGAGACATTTTACACCATACACGACGACGGTATTATTATCTCGGAAAAGTTTTGTTTCAAAACCCGCATTGCTTTTAGTATTTGATTTCTTATGAATCGGATTTTTCGGCTCCGGTCTCATTCTACTGATTTCGCTGCTTGCGCTTGCTGTTTTTGAACGCTCAAGTTTTACACTCATTATTTCGCTTGAATACATTTTTTATTTTCGTATTCGAAAGGAAACATTATCTTTCAGGTTCACAAATTCAAATTAAATATACGTAATGTACGTAAATATCTACGGAGTTATTTCAATGGCAATAAAAATGGTCCTCGCAGACCCTAAGACAGGCAAGTCCTATAAGATCGGACTCGACGCGGCAAAAGAAAAAGATATGATCGGCAAATCCATCGGTATGGAAATAGACGCGGGTTTCATCGGTCTTCCCGGCTACAAAATGAAAATCACCGGCGGTACTGACAAAAGCGGCTTTGTGATGAAGAATGACCTTCCGGGCCCCGCAAAAAGAAAAATCCTCGGCGCGTCCGGCATCGGTTTCTCCCCGAAGATCAACGGCCAGAGAAGACGCAAATTCATCCGCGGCAGTGAAATTTCCGTGGACACCGCTCAAGTCAACGCAAAAATTATCAGCTACGGCGACAAGAGCATCGGAAAACTCCTCGGCCTCGAACCCGAAGAAGAGCCCGTCGTTGAAGAAGCGCCTGTTGCAGAAGCGCCTGTTGCAGAAGCGCCTGTTGCAGAAGCGCCTGCCGCAGAAGCCCCCGCGGAAGAGTAATTTCGCTCTTCCTTTTTATCTTTTTTATTTTTGTCTTTTTTGTTTTATCCCTTTTATTTTTTTATCTTAAAACTCACTGTTATCTGTTTTTTGATTTCTTTTGAGGTCTTCAATCTTTTTTTCTTTTGATTTAGCTCCGCGTTTAACAATATTTCAGCGAAACCTGAAAAAAAGGGGAACAAGAAAGGGGAAAAGAAAGGGAACAATAAAGAGGAACAAGAAAAGGAAAAAGAAAAGGGAAAAGAAAAGGGAACAAGAAAGGGGAACAGGAAAAGAAAAAAGAAAAGAAAAA